>CAYVGW010000083.1:0-17245 GCA_964450895.1 uncultured Occallatibacter sp.
CGGAGCGCGTCGCTCTGCTGCAAGAGGCCGACGAAATCGTTGTCGCCGAGATCAAGGCCGCCGGCCTCTACTCGAAGATTTGGCAGAGCTTTGCCGTGCTGCTGCCGGTGATGAGCGTGGGCGTGATGGGCGACCAGCGGACTTATGCCTACACCTGCGCCGTCCGCGCCGTGCATTCCGAAGACGGCATGACCGCCGACTGGACCCCTCTGCCCTACGAGGTACTCAAGCGCATCAGCAGCCGTATCGTCAACGAAGTCCGCGGCATCAACCGCGTCGTCTACGACATCACCAGCAAACCGCCGGGAACCATCGAGTGGGAGTAATTGCAGCAAGAAAATGTAGAGCCGACCTCCCGGTCGGCTGTAGCGCGGGCGTCCCCGCCCGCGCTCGTCCAAAGGCAGATGCCGGATAACGATATACTCTTACATCTCATAGCGATATACTATCTATATATCACTGGAGGCGTCATGCGCATACTCATTGACATTCCCGAAGAAGATCTCAAGCTGCTGACGCAAGTTGCCAAAAAGCAATCGATCTCTCGCGCTGAATTCGTGCGGCGGTCAGTCGCTGCCTCTCTTGCGCCGCACCGCCAGAAGATGAATCATGCCGCATTTGGGGCGTGGTCCGGCTTGCAAGAGGACGGACTCGCCTATCAGGAGAGGATGCGCGCGGAATGGTAACGCTGCCGGTTCTCTTCGACACCGACATCCTCATCGATTACCTGCGCGGCATTCCGCAAGCGCGCACCGAATGCGACCGGCACGCCGACCGCGCCATCAGCATCGTCACCTGGATGGAAGTGATGGCGGGTTCCACCGCCGCCAATGAAGCGGATGCGCGTTCCTTCCTGCTGAACTTCTACACTCTGCCGCTGGACGCCGATGTGGCCGAGCGGGCCTTTCTTCTGCGCAGGACCAACCGGATCAAACTGCCCGACGCCATCATTCAGGCGACTGCCGAGGAATCCGGCCGCATTCTGCTCACGCGCAATACCCGCGATTTCCCTGCTGGCACGCCTGGGGTATTGGTTCCGTACTCTCTCTAATCGCCTGGGCTAATGAGCGGGCCGCCTGACGGCTGGTCTTGTAACAAGGGCACGACTTCAGTCGGGCCAAAGCTGGCCACAAATGATATTGGGCTTTAGCCCCTGCGTTCTGGAGATCATTGATAGCGGATTCCCTCAGGGGCTAAAGCCCTCGCTCTCAATCGGGGCATCCTTGCGGCCCGGCTGAAGCCGTGCCCTTATTACAAAGCCTGCGCGTGGAAGTTCATGGTCTCCCTGGTCTCAGAATCGAGACCGGGGGCACCCATCCTCAATGGGAGAAGTAAGTTTATTCCTCCGGGACCGTGGGTGCCCGCCACCCGCCGATATAATAGATACGTGGACCTGAAGACAATCTCAGCCGGTGAAGTGATACATTTGGCCCCGTCAATCTATTCGAGGGGCGCAGAAGCTTTTTCATGGCGGTGTCACCGCGTTGCCTGGAAACGCCAACATGAAATATGGGAACACGGCAACAGCCTTATATCGACAATCTCGCCATCACAACAAGATCTAGAGGCTGGAATAATTCAACTGCAGCGTGCCGTGGAATTGAGGGACAAGCTATTAGATCAGGTCTATAGTTTCGAGAAGATCCCAGGCCGAAAACAAACCAACAAATATGAAATCATGGCTGCCCTCGGGATCATTCGGCCAGCTCTCAAAATCCGTCTTCGTGAATTGCGGAATTCGCTAATTCACAATCCAGCGAACAACTCGATCACGCAACAGGAATGTGAACTTCTTTCTGATACGAGTTGGTATTACCTCAAAGTGACTGATCGCATCACGCAGCAATGTACAGATGAGATGACGATGCAAATACCCTCAAGTGGGCGTGAGGGGTCGTCACTTTCGCTTACTTTTGAAACAAATACGTGGAAAGCAGCGGCGGATGGCTACGTCGCTCCGGAAATTGTTTTAGATGCGCCTATATCCGGATGCGTCAACGTCGTAATCACTAGTTGCGAATTTGTGAAGTATAGCGGATACTTGAAATTCAAGGGTAGTGCTGTCGGTACTGACGCCGCTCTTTGGCAATTGATACAGATTTTCTTCGATGAGTCAATCACTTAGAAACTCATTAAATGGGGCGGGTGACCACGGTCCAGATGATTTTTCTATTCAATAAGACTGATGGTGCCTTCTATACCTCAACTTGATAAAATGATGTATGAGATCAGGGCAACCAGGCCCGTATCACCCTGAAAGGAGGAATCGAATGGATAATAGAATTTTCTATACCTGCCGCAATTGTGGTGCATGGCGGAAATTGGATAAAGTGGGGCTGCCGGGTCAACAATGTCCTGTTTGTCGCGGTGGCACAATGTACCCTTCAGCAACCGGTAAACGTGTAGGTATCAAGAGGCCGGTATCTTATCAAGGGAAGCCGAACGGGCACAAGGTAGCAGGGAAGGGAGGTCGCAGGAAGACCTCGATAAAGAAAGTATCGCCAAAATGAAAGTTCCAAGTAATTGCCATACCAATTCTATAAACGCATCCGAAAATTTCATCATCTTTCATCAATCTCTCGCTTTCTATCTATTTGTGCTTCGGTTCCCGGCTTTTCATTTCGGATAGTACGCTCAAAGCGGTCCAATTTCAATTCAACCGAATTGACCCGTTTTTGCAGAATTGTCAATCGTTCCATAAGGGTATTGCCGACTTTATAAATGCACCACGTAAGCCAGCCAACCCCTGCGACAATGAGCAGAGCACTGGAAAAATCTTGAGTGTTCCGCGCCTCACTATATGCCCATAAACACCCACCCCAAACAATCAATACAAATGCAATAAAAACGATTCGACCATTTTTATTTTGAGCATACTCAAGCATCGGTAAGGCAGAGATTCCGCCTACAAAAGCACAAATTGCCGCAATAGTTCCATGATGGGGGGATGTCAGTAGAAAAATAATGAAAAGAGTAATCGTCAGTAGGAACGAAACGAGAAGGAATATCCACTGTACAGCCCTCAATGGCGGTAAAGACTTATCGACTGGCGGGATGATAAAGAATTTTTCCATCAAAAAACCTCCAAGCGTTTTCCTTTTTGCGCCATTATATACGAAGAAGCGGCGGGTGCCCCCGGTCTCGACTTTGAGACCGGGGAATGGGTCAAGGCTTATGCCCCCAGAATCAGAACCCGTTCAGCGTGCTCTCCGGCAAGATGGTCGATGCGTTTGTCGAATGTGGCGAGGATCAGATCGTCTGCAATCGCCATGCCGAGCAGGTACGCATCTGTGACTTGCTTGTGACCGTGCAGACGACGGAAAAATGGCTTGGTCAACGTGCGCCAGTTATGCGCGCAGGTGTGGTAGTGGTAGCCCGGATGAAGCTCCATCTGCTCCAGCAGTCCCGTGGCTTCGCTCATGCTGAGCCTGCCGGGCCGCGTGGCAAAGCGCAGAAATCCACCCTCCACCCACGGGCAGAGCGCCCATTGCAGGCCGGGAGTTTGGAACCACTCCGTGGCCAGATCGTGATGCTCATGGCCCTCAAAGAGGCGGGCAATCAGCAGATTGACATCGACCAGGTAGAGGGCTTTAGTCATTATCCTCGGACTCTTCCCTCACCAATTCAGAGGTGAGGCCCGGACCGGCAGCTTTCACGATCAGTATGCCGTGCTGATCTCGCTTGAGTTTCGGCGATGCGCTGAGGGGCAACTCCGGAGCTTGCTCGGCGCGGCGGATGATCTCGCTGATAGCCGCGCCCAGAGCGATGCCCCTTGCGGCGGCAAAAGCAGTTGCTGCGCTGTACGCGTCGTTGTCGAGGTTGATGTTTGCCCTTGTTCTCATGTCATCATTATGCACCGTATTCAATATCAGTGCAAGAAATCAAATTCGGTGCATTGATTGACGGGTGGCCTTGGTCCCGACTTTGAGACCGGGGATTTCTGCTCCTCCTCCCCGGTCCCCAACTGCGAGGGACCGGGGGCACCCTCAACTTGATTGAATGATGAAGAGACCGGGCCACCCGGCGAGACCAAGGCTTGCCGTAAGCCCACGCCTGTCCTCACAAACTTTTCCGGCAACCGTTATCATTGAAGCTGATGCTTCAGATTTGATGGATGAGAGGACCGCTGATGCCCGTGACCGCAAGTCGTGTTTGGCGACATTTACCGAATGAGATACGAATCAACGTATGCCAGATTTATTGGGCCGAGGCCAAGGGCATGGAGAAGCAGATTCTCATTGCCTCTCTTGCCAGAGCAAAAAACCTGCGTGAGGTCTTTGTCCGCAAAAGCTCGACGGAGCGGCTGGTTAACTGGACCGCGACGGCCCTGACCCTGCCTGACCCGATCGTGGATGACCTGCTGAAGAGGTATCTTCTCCACGAGCATCGCGCGGTGATTGTCAGCTTTCTTGACTTGCTCGCTATCCCCCATTCCGAGGGAATGATCGAGGAGAGCTTTGACTACGCCACCCTGACCAAGGAACGCGTGCAGGAGGCTGCCCGCAGCTTGCTCGCATCGGCCGATCGCACCGGCGCCGTACTTTACCTGAAGTACCTGGTGCTTCAAGGCGATCCCTGGGCTGGGATTGAAGAAGTCCTGCCAACCGGAGAGTAAATGGCGGGTGACGCCGGTCCCGGTTATATTTTCTATTCAACAAAGCATTGGGTGCCCCCGGTCCCTCGCTTTTGGGGACCGGAGATTTCAGCTCCTCCTCCCCGGTCCCCAAAAGCGAGGGACCGGGGGCACCCACAACTTGATAAAACGACGGATGAGACCAGAACCCGCCCCGCGCAGACGCCGGAAATAGGGCTTGGTCAATGCGCGCCAGAGCCCCCGCCTCAATCAAAGCGGAAAGCGCTGAGCGCCGCGGACATCGGCTCATCCGTGAAGATGCGTTTCCCCGGCGCGCCGCCGCCTGCCCCAGCGGCCACCAGCAGCGGAATCAGATGCTCCTCGCGGGGATGCGCGTAGGCGGCAAAGGGCGCCTTGCGCCAATCGGTCAGCAGTGCGTCGCGCTCCGCCGCGGGCGCTTCCACCGCCTGCGTCAGCCACGCGTCAAAGGCCCGCGCCCGCTCCACCGTCTCCGGCCGCAGATAGGCGCGCAGATTATGGAAACTCATCCCGCTGGCCACGATCAGCACGCCCTCGTCGCGCAGCGGAGCCAAAGCCCGCCCCGCGGCGAGGTGCAGCGCGGGATCAAGAGAAGCCGCCAGCGAAAGCGAGACCACCGGAATCCGCGCCTCGGGAAAGGCCACCTTCAGCGGCACAAAGACGCCATGGTCAAAGCCCCGGCTCGCGTTGAGGCCGCTTGGCAACCCAGCTTGGCCGAGCAAGCCCACAACCCGCTGGGCCAACTCCGGCGAACCGGGCGCGGGCCAGGTGAGCTTGTAGGTGTCTTCGGGAAAGCCGTAGTAGTCAAAGATCAGCTCCGGCTGGGCGGCGGCGCTGGCGGTGAAGGCCGGCTCCTCCCAGTGGCCGCTGATGACCAGCAGCGCCTTAGGCGGAGCAAGCAGAGTGCCGGCCAACCCCTCCAGAAAGCGCTGCGTCGCGTTCCATGTATCGGCCGGACCCCACGTCCAATCCATGAAGAAGCAAGGGCCTCCGCCGTGGGGCAGAAAGATGGTGGGCTGGCGTTCCATGGTCACGTGCATCCTCCCAATCCCGTCCCAATCCTTCGAGCCGGGAAATAGTTGTTCAAACAACTAATTCTTGGATGCAGCCATTCCCTCCAGGATTCATGACCGGCGCGCTTATTCCACCGGCGCCGCCAACAGGTAAACATAAACCAGCAAGGCCACGCCGATGAAGCCGGGAAAGAAGCCTACAGCAAAGCCATCGCCGCCGTTGGTCTTGATCAGAATGGTCATCGCCGCGCCCACCGCAACGCAGATGAGGCCGCCTATCTTCATCCCTTCGCGCCCCTTCTGCCGCTCCATGCGGCTTTGCTTCTGCAGCAGTTCCAGAGCCGCCTTGGCCCCGTCGCCGGTAGCCTCAGCCACGCGCCGGAATGTCTCGGCCTTGTAGAAGGCCTCGCGCTCCTTGTGCTGCTTGTCGATCCAGGTCACAGTAGGAAGGAAGATCGCAAAAAGACAGATCGCGCCAATGGACAGAAATATCCATTGACCTGTACCCTCAAGGCCAAAGGGGCCACTAAAGAGCAAAAACGCTAGAGATGTCATAGAATCCTCCTGATTCAGTGATTGCGAATTTCCTGCTTGCAAACAGTGGGACAGTGAACAGCCGAATACGGTTGCATTTTCTCGAAGTTTTTCTTGCGCAACAAAATGCAACCGCAAGCAGCGGCTTGGAGTCACACAGCAAGGAGAGGATGAATTTGACCGTGCCCCTCAAAGACTCGATGGAAGACTTGGCAGCGGTCGAGCGCGTGCTGGCGGGCGACCTTCGCGCCTTTGAAGGCATCGTGCGCCGCTGGCAGGCTCCGCTGGTGACCATGGCGTGGCGCTATTGCCGCGACCGCGGACGCGCCGAAGAAATGGCCCAGGAGGCTTTCTTGCGCGCTTGGCGCGGGATGGCCCGCTGGCGGCGCGAGTCGAGCTTCTCCACCTGGCTCTTTGCCCTGGCCGCCAACGTCTATCGCTCGGAGTTGAAGCGCTTTCCCACCGAGACGCTGCCGCTGGAATCCGCGCCGGAAGCCTCCCGGCCCGCTTCTCAGCAAGATGAATTTGAAGAACAAAGACAGCACGAAGCGCTGCAAAGAGCCGTGCTGGCCCTGCCCTTGCGCTACCGCGAACCGGTGATTCTGTATTATTTTCATGAGATGGACGTATCCGCCGCCGCCGCGACGATGGGCCTGCCGGAGGGAACTCTCAAGGCTCGCTTGTCCAGAGCGCGGGCGCTGCTGCGGCAGCGCTTCCCGCAGTTGGATCAGGAGTCCCACCCTAGCCGCAAAGAGCAAGACGCAGGTCCTTCGACTTCGCTCAGGATGACGACGGCGAGCGTGGGGCGCCCTGATTTTTGTAACAACAAGATTGCTCGAGAGCAAGGAAAGGAGGCCTGAAAATGAAGCGAGCTGAAACCATCCGCACCCAAGCAGAGCGCGCCGCATTCGACAGCGAAATCGACCGCATTCTGGCTGACGAAGACGAACTCGTCCCCACTTCCGGCTTTCTCGCCACCGTCATGGAGCGCGTTCAGGAGCAGGCCGCCGCGCCCGCTCCAATTCCCTTTCCATGGAAGCGGGCGATTCCCGGAATTCTGGCCGCTGCCGGAGTCTTTACGTGGGGCGGATACAAACTCATCCACCAGGCTCTGTTGCTGCCCAGCGCGCCCGCTTCCAAGACAGCCCTTCCGCTCTCCATCCATATCCCCCCCGCGCTGGCTGCCTCCGCCAATCAGGCAGAGTGGATCGCGCTGGCGCTGGGTATTTCGCTGCTTTCCTGGCTCTGCGCGCGCCGCCTCGCCGGCCACGGCGGGCTGCTTTAGTCCCCCACCGGCGTCGCCAGCCCGACCCGCAGGAAACCGCAGCGCCGGCCTCCGGGCCGGCTGTGGCGTGGACCTCCCGGTCCACGTTTGTTTCTTCCTGGACATTTTCTTCGATCATCAACCAGCCGCCGTCCATTTGGCATATAATCCGTGCGTGACATCATTCGGCCGCGCGATGTTCTGAAAACGGCACCCCGGCCGAGGGGGCTACCATGTTGAAGCCGATGCTGTTTGTCTCTGCTCTTGTTCTGTTTGCACTCTCCGTGACATCGAATGCCGGGCCGTTGCCGCAGGAGAAGGGCCAGCCCGCTGCCGCCGGTCAGACCAAGCTGACCGAAAAAGCCCAAGCCCGCGCCAAAGAACTCTATACGCAGGAGTGCGCTCTCTGCCATGGCGACAGCGGGAACGGGAAAACCGATCTGGCCGCGGCGGCCAAGATGACGCTCGATGACTGGACCGATCCCAAGGCGCTGGCCGGCAAAAGCGACAAGGAGCTATTCGACCTCATCCGCAACGGCAAGGGCCAAATGACGCCCGAGCCGGTGGGCCGCGCCAAGGACGAGGAAGTGAGGAACCTCATTCTGTTCATTCGCGCCATGGCCAAGCAGCCGCCAGCCGGCGCGCCTGGGGTGTCTCCGGCTCCCCAAACGCCTCCCGCGCCAGCAACGCCTCCCGCGGCCAACTAAGATGCTCGGCGCGCTCAGAGTTTCTTGCGCGGGGATTCAAAGACCTGGCAGCTAATCCGCGCGGAGAGCAGCGCGATGGATACGCAGGTGACGGTGAAGATATCCGTCAGCGCCGCGGAGGGAAGCTCCTTTTTGCGCTTGTTCGTCGCGGTAAACTCGCCCATGAGGCCCGGGCATGGCTGGCTTGAATTCTGGCTCTTCCTATTGATATAGGTATCAAAAATCGAATTAGCAAAAGCTGCGGCAATCTAAAAAACTTCCAATTCGCACTGCTGAAATCGCCGTAGAACAAGATCATGCTTCTGAACCTTTACCTCGGCATACTCCCTCAAATCTTTGCTTGTCATCTCCCCAGTCCTTTCGGCTGAATTCGTTCGAGCGCTCTGCGTACCGGGAACCTCTGGCTGGTTTCAAGAGGCGCGCCGCGCAGTTTGCCACCCGGTTGAATTTCGTTTTCAATGCGGAACTGGCGAATGATTCCATCCAGGCCGGTAGCCAGTTCAGAGAGCCCCTTGCAGGCCTGCGCGGTCGCCTCGGAGGCTTGGGTGTTTTCCACTGCGATAAGCGCGATATGGCTGGTGGACTCGGAGATCTCGTTGAAAGCCGCGGTCTGCTCGGTAGCCGCCGTGGCAATCATTTGAATCTGGCTCTCCACCTCGACGGAAGAGGCGATAATCGCCTCCAGACTCTGATGCACATGGGCGGTCTCGCCTTGTCCGCTTTGCACCGCGCTGTGACTCTGCGACATCAGGCTGAGAGTCTCCCGCGTCTCTCCCTGGATGTTGCGAATGGTTTCGGTAATCTCTCCGGTGGCGCTTTTGGTGCGCTCGGCCAGGCGGCGCACCTCGCCGGCGACTACCGCAAAGCCGCGCCCGTGCTCGCCCGCGCGCGCGGCTTCAATGGCCGCATTCAAAGCCAGCAGGTTGGTCTGTTCGCTGATCTCCTGGATCACGCTGACGACCTTGCCGATCTCCTCCGAGCGGCTGGCGAGCGAATCCATCTTTTGCTCCACCGTGCCCGTAGCCGCGGCGATCTGTTCCATCGTCGCAGCGGCCACCTGCATGACCGCGCCGCCCTTGCGCGCCATCTCTGCCGACTCACGGCTGGCGTGGGAGGCGGTCTCCGCGTTGTGGCTGATCTCGCTGATGGTCGACGTCATCTCCTGTGCCGCCGCCGCAATCTGGTTGATCTTGCTGGTTTGCGCCTGGGCGTTGTCACGGGTCTGGCCGGCGCTGACGCTCAGTTCCGTGGCCGCGGCCGAGAGCGTCTCCGCCCCCTGCGCCAACGACTGCAATGCGCCTCGCATCGAAGAAACGGTGGTGTTCAACGCGGTCGAAAGCCTTCCGATCTCATCCTCTCCCCGCTCTTCGACAAACACCGTAAGATTCTTCTCGGCAACCCGCTCCAAAGCGGCTGTGACCGATTCCAGCGGTGGAACAATCAAGCGGGTCAAGCTGGCCCCAATCACCGCGCTCAGCAGCACGGTGAACCCCATGACGCCGCAAATGGCGATCAGCAGAGTGCGTACAAGCTGTACGGTGCGGGCGCTTACATCCGCCCCCCGCTTGCTATTCAGCGCCACATCCGCCTCGACGGCATCCGCGGCCGCGTTATAAAACTTCACTGCCTCCCCGTAGAGCAGCAGCTTGGAGGCCTCTTCGGGTTTTCCGTCGGCGGCAAGCTGGCGGCTTTGATCGCTCAGTGCGATGTAGGCTGCCGCGTTGTTGCGGATAGCTTGGTAGAGTTCCCGCTCCCCCTGATAGGAAACCAGCGACTCATACTGCGCGATTGACTTGCCATAGGAGGCGAGATAGCTCTCGCGCTTGACCGTCAAGCGGCCGGTGCAGGCGGGAGTGTCGCAGAGCAACAGCAGGGCATCGGTGCGGCGAATCGTGGCCACGGAATAGCGGATATCTCCCAGCACCTTCATCGAGGGCATGGCGTTGTTCTGAATCTCGTTGACTGCTGATCTGACTTTGAAGAACCCCGTCAAGGAGGCCGTTCCCAGAAGGGTACACAGCAGGCAAACAGCGCCGAAGGAGTAGCTGAACTTGCGCGAAATGCGGAGATTTCTGTAAATCGCCATGGAATGGATACCTTTGGCTGGAATGGGCATGCAGAAATTGGGCGAAAGCCAGCGCAGATTCCTTTATCGGCAGAATCAGGAAAGGCAATATAAGGATTCCGTGCGGGACGCAAGGCATTTGAGAATGCGGCTGCGAAGTCAAATGAAAGCATGATTTGGATTTTTAGATGACCAGAGCGCGTCAAGTTTGGATTATCTTAAAACGGCCGTTGAAGAGCGGTCAGAATAGCCACCCTCTTCAAAGCAAAAATGGTTGGAAACATTCAGGATTTCACCCGCGCGGCGGCAAATCTCCAGAGCTTCGGCAGCCCCCGATCTTTAGATAATTTGAAATCTTGCCGATAGAAAGATTCGAACAGACGGCTTTCGATTTTTCATGAAAGATGAAAGGCACTTATTTCATGGCGATCTTCAGGGATCTTCCCATTTCACGCAAGTTCAGCTATTCCTTTGGCGGTGTTTGCCTGTTGTGCTCGCTGCTGGGGGTATCCTCGCTGATCGGCTTTATCAAGATGCGTGCCTCTGTCAGCGATATGGTGATGAACTGCATTCCCTCGACGCGAACACTGGGGGATATTCGATACGCGTTTGCCACGATTCGCCGCTCGGACTCCGCATTGCTGACGTGCGATACAAGTGATTGCAATAAGCGCTACCTGGACAAGAGGTCGAAATACATAGCCGTCTACAACGAGGACATGGAAAAGTATGCGCCTCTGGTTTCTTATCCGGGGGAGCGGGAACTCTACGATACCATTCGCAACAACGCCGCCACTTTTCTTCAGTTGAGCGATCAATACGTGCAACTGATCGCCGCCGGAAAAAATGAAGAAGCCCGGGTTCTGCAACTTGGCCCGGAGATGAAGAAGAGCTTTAACACCGCGGCCGATGCGGTGGATGCCGATGTGGCGTTGAACAACAAGATGGCCGGGGAAGTCGGCGCACACTCCACCCAGTTGGTGCGATCTCTGCTGATTTTGACCTGCGTTTTGATGGCGATTACGGTGTTGTTATGCGCGGTCATCGGCAGCATACTCACCCGGCTGATCGCGCCTCCGTTGCGGGAAGCTACCGCGGCGCTGGAAAGATTCGCCTCCAAGGATTTGACCGTTCACCTGGAAGAGGTGGGCGGCGATGAGGTGGGGCGGCTATCGGAGGCTGTCAACACCAGCACGCATTCGATGCTGATGGTGTTGCGCACGCTCACGCATGGCGCAGAGACGCTTTCCGCCGCCGCTGAACAATTGAGCCAACATGCCGCTGCGAGCCGTGAGAACACCCAGGTTCAGTCCAGCAAGATCAACCAGATTGCGGCGGCGGCGCAGGAGATGACAGCGACGATCGGCGAGATCAGCCACAACGCCGAAAGCGCCTCTACCTCCAGCCGCGAATCGGCGGAGAGTGCCAGCAAGGGCGGAGAGGTGATGCAGGCCGCCGCGGCCACCATGGAACGGATCGCCGCGGCCACTCAAACAGTAGCGGAAAAGATGGATTCGCTGGCCCGCCGCTCGGTCGAAATTGGCAAGGTAGTCAACGTGATTCAGGAGATCAGCGAGCAGACCAATCTGCTGGCGCTGAACGCCGCCATCGAAGCGGCCCGCGCCGGCGAGCATGGCCGCGGATTCGCGGTGGTGGCGGGCGAGGTGAGGCGGCTGGCCGAGCGCACCAAGGGCGCCACCACCGAGATCGGCGGCACCATCCGCAGCATTCAGGAAGAGACCCGGCAAACCCTGGAAGTGATGTCCCACAGCAGCAGTGCGGTGGAATCCGGCATGAGCGAAACCGCCAATGCCCGCAATAGCCTGGAGGCGATTATCAAGCATTCCCAGGATGTCGAGCATCAGATTCAGATGATCGCCACGGCGGCCACCGAGCAGACCATCGCCTCGAACGAAATCTCCGAGTCGGCCAGCCATATCTCGAATCTGGCCACGGTCAGCGCCCAGGCTTCTGAAGATGCCGCCGCCGCCAGCAAAAATCTCTCCGAATTGGCCAATGAGCTGGACGGCATCATCCGCCAATTTCAGATCGGCAACGAGAAACAGCAGGGCGGCAAGCTGCAAAGCGCACCCCATGGCGGCGCACAGTTGAGAGCAGCGCAACACGCCTTCTAGCGGCAGAAAAAATCGAAAGGGATGGACATGATGACAAGAGGCAGCTTCAGACAATACCCAGAATTCGCGGTAACCGGTGCAAAGTCGTGCTTGCGTGGTCTGGCAGGGGTGGCGGGTTGTTTGCTGCTGGCCTCCGGCGCATTGGCTCAACAGTCGGCCTTGAATAGTCAGGCGCTGATTTACAGGCAGTATCCACAGCCGGAGAGCAGGGTTGAGCCTCTGCAATTCAAAAACTTTCCCAAGTGGGCAACCCTGGATATGCAGATCCGGGAGCGCGGAGAAAGCCAGAGTTCCGAGAAATATGTGTCCGGCTACGACGCGATCTACGACCTGTCGCGTATCTGGGGTGGGCTGGAAGTCCGCCCCACCAGATGGCTTACTGCCTATATCCAGTTTCTGGACGGCCACGCGCTCGGCTTGCCGCTCTATTACGTTTCGGCGAATCAACGGGACGCCTTCGATCTTCGCCAGGCGTTTCTGAAGTATCAAGGCCACAACATCACGATCATCGCCGGACGACAGGAGCTGAGGTACGGCAATGAGCGAATACTGGGGATCAGCAACTGGACCAATACCAGCCGCACCTGGGATGGATTTCTGGGGCGCATCGGCGACAAGAACCGGCTGGATCTCTTCAGCACATCGCCGGTGGTGGTTCGCGCCACGTCGCCGGATACCCATGGCGCCGGATTGACCTTCCACGGCGCGGTGGGAACGATCACCACCTGGGTGCCATCTACGATTCTCATGCCGTTTGTCTATGTCAAGGCTCTGCCGCGGGTAAAAAGTCTGCAGAGCACCTACGGCACGGAGACAGAGGTAACGCCGGGCATGGAGGCTTCGGCAAAGTTCAAGTGCGGGTTCTACTTCGACCTGCTGGGAGCGATGCAGCGCGGCAGCTATGCGAACGATTCGATTCGCGCCGCCGCGGGGCACGTGAAGACTGGCTACTGGGGGGACCAGCTTCCTTGGAAGCCGCGTCTGGCAGGCGAGTACGACTATGCCTCTGGAAATCCGAATCCGACCTCCAGTTCAACGCGCATCGGCACCTTCGACTTTCTGTATCCGGGCAACCACAACGCCTTCGGACTCGTGGATCTCTTTGGCTTTGAGAACATCAAGGAGGAGAGAATCAATCTGGACATGGCGCCCGCCAAGCATCTGGCAGTGTCGATCCAGCAGGAGTGGATGCAAGTCGCCTCGGTCCACGACAACGTGTACAGCGGTTCGGCCTCTGCGACGGTGAAGCCGCCAGCCGGAGGCTTCCTCAGCGACGACCTCGGCAAGGAGTTCGACGTATCCGGCCAGTATGCCTTCCTGCGCAACAATCTGACGCTGAATGCGGGTGTGGGCCACTATTTGCCGGGAACGCTGATGCGGAAGGCCTCTTCGCCAGTCGCCGGCAAAGAGTTTGGCTCTCCCTTGACGCTGGCCTACTTCGGCCTGACCTACAAATTCAAAGTGAATGGAAAGGCCGCCGCCCAATAATCTCGCTCCCCCTGGTTTGACCCTCCTTGGTCCATGGCACTAGCTTGGTAGAGTGCGAGGCGTATCCGCGCCCCGGACTAGGAGATTGAATGCAACGCAAAAATGTCCCTTGGATTTGCAAGAGCGCCCTTCTGCCGATGCTGGCGACGCTGGCGTTGATCCCCGCGCAGGCGCAGGATCTGAAGAGCTTTGAGCAGCGAATCACCACCAAAGTCCTGCCCAACGGCCTTACGCTCATTCTCTGCGAGCGGCCGGAAGCCCCGGTCTTCAGCTTCGCCACCTTCATTGACGCCGGCGACGTGAACGATCCCTCGGGCCAAAGCGGTCTGGCGCATATGTTCGAGCATCTGGCCTTCAAGGGAACCAGCCAGATCGGCACCACCGACTGGGAGGCCGAGAAAGTGGCGCTGGCCAAGGTGGAAGCCGCCAACGACGCCTACGAGGCTGAGTTCCTGAAGGCCGTTGGCCGCGACGAGAAGAAGCTGGCCGCGTTGAAGCAGGCCTTCCTCGACGCCCAGAAAGAGGCCCACAAATATGTTGTGCCCAACCAGTTCACGGACGTAGCCGAGCGGGCCGGCGCCGAGGGCGTGAACGCCGGGACCGGCCTGGATGAGACCGTCTATTACTGGTCAATGCCGGAAAATCGCCTGGAGCTGTGGGCCTGGCTGGAGAGCGGGCGCCTCTCCGACGTTGCGCCCCGCGAGTTCTACAAGGAACGCGACGTGGTCAACGAAGAGCGCCGCATGAGAACCGATTCCAACCCCATCGGCCGCCTCATCGAGCAGCTCGCCGCCACCGCCTATGTCGCCCACAATTACGGCCGCAGCGGCATCGGCTGGCCCAGCGAGGTGCAGCAGATCAACGCCACCGAAGCCATGAACTTTCACAAAAAGTATTATGTCGGCGCGAATATCGTCGTCGCCGTCGTCGGCGATCTGAAGGCCGCCGAAGCCATGCCCATCCTGGAAAAGTATTTCAGCAAGATTCCCGCCGGTCCCAAGCCGGAGGAGATGACCACCGTCGAACCCAAGCAATTTGCCGAGAAGACGGTTGTCATCCGCGAGCAGACGCAGCCCTTTTACATCGAGGGCTATCACCAGCCGGACAACTATCGAAGCCCCGACTCGGAGGTCTATGCCGCTATCGGCGACATCCTCTCCGATGGCCGCGTCTCGCGCCTCTATCGCAGCATGGTCCGCGACCAGAAGATTGCCGCCGAGGCCGCTGGATTCAACGGTTTTCCCGGCGAAAAGTATCCCGGCCTCTTCGCCTTCTACGCGGTCCCGCTCCCCGGCCACACGCCTGCCGAAATGCGCGACGCCATCCACAAGGAGATCGACAAGCTGAAGAACTCCGACGTCTCCGACGAGGAGTTGGCCATGTACAAGACCCGTACCCGCGCCGACCTGCTGCGCGGACTGGCCAATAATCAGGGACTGGCCATGGCGCTCTCCGAGTACCAAACCCGCTATGGAGACTGGCGCGAACTCTTCCAGCAACTCGACAAGGTGGACAAGGTGAGCAAAGCCGACATCCGCCGCGTAGCCAACGCAATTTTCATTCCCAGCAACCGCACCAGCGCTTCGATTGAGACGGAAGCTCCGGCGGCGGCTGCAGCCAACAATGTTGGAGGCGCGCAATGAAGAAATTTCTCGCTCTTTCTCTGGTTTCCGCCCTTTGCGCGCTTGCCATTGCGCCCAGCGTACTCCTCGCCCAGCAAGTCAAGCCCTGGGAGCAAATCCCCACGCCCAAGCTGCACGGCTTCAAGCCCCAGCTACCCAAGCGCATTGACTTGAAGAACGGCATTGTGCTCTTCCTGCAGGAAGATCATGAGCTGCCCTTCGTCTCCGGCAAGGTCATCCTGCCCGGCGGCGCAAATGATGAGGATGCGGCCAAGATCGGCATGGCCCAGCTTTACGGCGAAACCTGGCGCACCAGCGGCACCGCCAAGCTCGATGGCGACGCCATGGACGATCTGCTCGAAGCTAAAGCCGCGCACATCGAGACCTCGTGCGCCGAGGTTTCCAGCGAACTTACCTGGGACTCGCTCAAGGGCGACGCGGATCAGGTCTTCGCGCTGGCCATGGATCTGCTCTTTCACCCGCGCTTCAACGCCGAAAAGCTCGATCTGGCCAAGCAGCAAATGGCCGCCGGGATCGTTCGCCGCAACGACGAAGAAAGCGAGATTGCCGGTCGCGAGGCCGCCAAGCTGGTCTATGGACCCGCCAGCCCTTACGCGCGCGTGCCGGAACTGGCCACCATCGGCGCCGTCACCGTGGACGACTTGAAGGCATGGCACGACCGGACGATTCAAAACAGAATGATCGTCGGCGTCAGCGGCGACTTTGACTCCGTGGCCATGGAAGCCAAGCTGCGCGCGGTCTTCGAGAGCCTGCCTCCGGCCAAAACCCTGCCGCCCCGCCACGAAGCCTTCACCGATCCCAAGCAGGGCGTCTACTTCATCCACAAGGATGACGTGAACCAATCGGAGGTGAAGATCGTCGGCCTGGGCACCGACCGCCACAATCCCGACATTCCCGCTCTGGCGGTGATGAACGAGATCTTCGGCGGCGGATTTGCCAGCCGGCTCTTCCAGAAGATCCGCACCGATAAGGGGCTCGCGTACGGAGTCGGCGGCAGCTTCGGATACAACTGGGATAGTCCGGGCGTCTTCGGCGTCACTCTGGCCACCAAGAGCGTTTCCACGGTGGACGCCACCAAGGCCGCGCTGGAGGAGATCGCCAAGTTGAACTCCTCGCCCTTCACCACCGAGGAGCTGGCCCGCGCCAAGGACAATATCCTCAACTCCTTCCTCTTCCGCTACGATAGCAAGGAAAAAGTGCTGGGCGCGCGCGAGAATCTGGAGTTCTTCGGCTACCCGCCCGACTATCTGGAGACCTACAAAGCAGCCCTGGAGAAGGTTACAGTCGCCGACCTCGACCGCGTCGCCAAAAAGTACATTCACCCCGAAAAGCTGGCCATTCTGGTCGTAGGCAACGGCCCGGAGATCAAGCCCGGCCTGGACGAACTCAAGCTAGGCCCCGTTCAGCCCATCGACATCACCATCCCCATGCCCAAACAGCCGGCAGCGTCAGAACAGAAGCAGTAAACAAGCCCAAAAATGGGTGCCCCAGGTCTCGATTTTGAGACCTGGGAGCCTCGTAACCTCAGCCTGTTTAATCCCCCACCGGCGTTGCCGACCCGCCACGCAGGAAGCCGTAGCGCCGCCCTCCTGGCCGGCTGTGGCGCGGACCTCCCGGTCCGCGCCTGTTTCTTTCTATTGATTGCTGATAATTCTTGCGGAATGGCGCACAATATTGGCTGATTAGAAAGCCAGGCTTTACAGGCTGCGGAAAAACTCGCTATCAGGCCTGTTTTGTAACAGGGCACGACTTCAGAGGCTGCGGAAAAACTCAATTCAGGCAGG
>CAYVGW010000084.1:0-17024 GCA_964450895.1 uncultured Occallatibacter sp.
TCTGGTCAAACCACAACCTGTTGCGTTAGGTGGCGTCAAGTAAATATCCGTATCGTGTAAAGAATGATGAAGATCAAAAAGATTGTCAGGGGCACGATCATGAGCAGCCTTTTTTCAGCGCGCGTTTCGCTATCGTATTCTCCTGACCATTCAAGGTGATAACCATGCGGCAACTGTACATTCTTGCCGATTTGATCGATGGCTTCCTTGACCGTGGTTCCGAGATCGCGCCCACGAACCTCAAAGCGGATCGCCACATAGCGGGAACCGTCTTCCCGGTAAATGTCGTAGGCGTCATCGCGAACCTGGACTTTCACGGCTGTCCGGTAAAAGTTATGCTTCAGCCTCGCATCCGATATAGAACAAAGACATTATAGGCGTATTTTGCTTGCCGCGATTTGAAATGCGTGCCTGCCTCCTGCCCGATCGCCCAGAATGAGGGGATGAACGAAGGCAAAACCGTCTTCTCACAGTTGATCGGCTTTCTTCCCGACCGTGAGTTCCGCCGCTGCGTTACCCGCTATGGTGGCGATCGCTACACCAAAACGCTCTCTTGCTGGGAGCAGTTTCTCGCCATGGCCTTTGCCCAATTGGCCTACCGCGAGAGCTTGCGCGACATCGAAGCCTGCCTGGGTGCAATTGGACCCAAGTTATATCACATGGGTTTCAGTTCTGCGGTAGCTCGTTCTACGCTGGCCGATGCCAACGAAAGCCGCGACTGGCGCATCTTTGCCGACTTTGCGCAGGTGCTGATCCACACCGCGGTCAAGCTCTATGCCAATGACGCGACCGGCATCCCAGACGTGCGCGATCTGTACGCGCTGGACTCGACCACCATCGATCTTTGTCTGGCACTGTTTCCCTGGGCTAAGTTCCGCAAACATAAGGGCGCTGTCAAAATGCACACACTGCTTGATCTGCAAGGATCGATCCCCACCTTCATTCACATCACCGACGGCAAGGTGGCAGACGTGAACGTGCTGGACGAAATCAACCTTGAGACCGGCGCGTTCTACACGATGGATCGCGGCTATATCGATTTCGAGCGGCTCTATCGCTTCGCGCTGGAATCGGCCTTCTTTGTCGTGCGCACCAAGACCAACGTATTACTTCAGCGGCGCTATTCGCGCCCGGTCGACAAGTCTACCGGCCTGCGCAGCGACCATACAGTTATACTGACTTCCTTGGCGTCGGCGACGGCGTATCCTGATGCGCTTCGGCGAGTCACCTATTGCGATCCGGAGACCGGCAAGCGCCTGAAGTTCCTGACCAACAACTTCACGCTGCCAGCGCTGGCGATCGCCGAAATCTACAAGAAAAGATGGGCCGTGGAGCTATTTTTTCGCTGGATCAAGCAGCACCTGCGCATCAAAGCCTTCTATGGCACCAGCGAGAACGCGGTCAAAACGCAGATATGGATCGCTGTCTCGGTCTATATCCTGGTGGCCATCGTGCGAAAACGCCTTGGCACGGAGGCCAGACTCTACCAACTTCTACAGATTTTCAGTCTAACTCTGTTCGAGAAAACCCCCATTTTACAGGTGCTTCAGCGATTCACGCCTCAATATGAGTTACAGGACTCTTCCAACCAACTGATTCTGTTCAACTTTTAACCGGACAGCCGTGACCCCATATTGACTCCGATCAGGTCGTTCGGAAGATGTGGGGTTGTAACAATTAGGGGCGGCGTGGCAAAATCGATCGGAGTCACGACGCCTTCTTCCACCGACAGACGGTACTTGCCTGGAGGAATTTCAGTAAAGGTGAAACTGCCGTCTTCCCTGGGCAGCGCTTCGTAGCCGTCGTAGTAACGGACGGGAGACTGTGCGCTCGGTTCCAGATGAATGGCCAGACATGCTCCCGAACCGCCTTTGACAACTCCGGAGAGCGATGCAGTTCCGACTGAGTGTTTTTCCGCGTGGACAAGAGAAACGGCAAATAAAACAAGAAGAAGGGCTTGCAGCTTACAAGACTTCAAGGTCATCGAGAATAATCCTCAGTTTCTTAGACACCGCAAAACTGATTTTGGTTCCTCGTTGATCTTACACGCTCCCCTTTGCGATGCTGCATGAACGTGCGTCTGTTTCGGCGCAGAGTGCGGCGCGGGCGGTTTCCCGACAATGTGCTGTGTTGGCAGTCTGAATTCAGCGAAAGGATTCTGTACTTTCATTAGCGAGCCTGCGAAGTAGCCGAACAAGATCATCGCGCTCAGCAATTCCACCATCATCGCAAGAGTTCGCAGTGCGTCGCGCATGGTTCCATTCACCTTTCTCTTGTAGATGTCTCGCTCAGCATTGGTAAAGCAAAACCCTCCCCAGTAACGAGCAGAGGACGAGTGAAAGTAACCCTGACAGTCACGTTTCTGTCATTCATTCGCATTCAAGTTCCAAGTGAAGGTTTCGCTCAATTGCAGCGGCTCGCATAGCCGACGGGCAACTCTCCGAACGGGCATGCAATCACCAGCTCATTGTCCACGTCGCAATCCTCGACAAAGGCGATCGGGGGAACTCGTCGATCACCAGCCGGGGATAGGTCGGCCCTGCATCGCGCAACCACTGTGCATTGCGCGTCGATCTCCATCGTCGCGCGCTTTTCCGTGGTATCGGCTGGCCATATCGGCTGGCCCTTCGCTCCCGGATGCCCGGTACGCGCAAACGTGCTCCACATCTCGCTCATGTTGTGCGCGGTCTTGATGCCCTCTGGATCGGAGATGGCCATCATGTTGGCACTGTGCCCTGCGGCGTTCACACTCTTGCTTGGCGACTGTACAAGGTCGAATTTGTAGGGAATTTCGAGCGCGTGCGCGGCTCCGAGCTTGTGCTGTATTCCAGGAAAGCACTGATGACCGAAAGTAGGCATTGTAGATCGCTGCGGTCGTGCAGCGAAGGAGTGCGTTCTTACCTGGGGAGATCTCGCCTTATGCCCGAAAGGGCGGCGGTGTCGAACTGGAGTGTGCGTAAAAAAACGGTCTCGGAGTTGGAGAGCACCGGGAACCATGCGAGATGAGATTCAGTTTCATGCGTGCATCTGAACTGGATTCATTCGCAAAAAACTCATCGAAAACAGCCCCAAAAACAGGTGGAAACCGCCGGAAAAGGCCCTGAAAATTCCCAAAAGCGACGATTTCTACACGCTTTTCCAGCCATTCAATTCACCTATCTTACAGAAACAAGGTCAATGCAGGCGCGCGTGGGTGGAAAATGCGCCGACACCACCCAGTGCCAGGGGCGTATAAAATTAGGCAATGCTCTGTTTGAATGTGATTCTCTTTCCGTCCGCCGTGGAAGCTGGCCGGCATCTGCGCGATGTCTCGATAGGCGCTCTTCCGCTGGTTCTGATCTTTGCCGCTGTTCTTTCCTGGGTGCGGTATATGCGCAGCCTGCAATGCGCGCTGCGGCGCTGTTCTCCGGAGTCCCGGATCATCTCTCCAGAGGCGATGAGTCTGCTGCTGATTCCGGTCCTTCGCACCTTTTGGCATTTTGGGGTGGTGGACGGGCTGGCTGCGTCGCTGGAGAAGGAGTTCAAGAAGCGGAATCTGCCCAATGCGCCTCTCCAGCCGGGCAAGACGCTGGGATTGGTGATGTGCCTTCTGCCCATTCTCTGCGCGATTGCGATGGGCACGGCCATTCGTCTTGCGCTGGTGACCACCAAGACCGTTCTGATTCAATGGCTGGCGGGGATCAGCGTCTTTCTGGCGCTGGCGGGCGTCGTGGTGTGGATCGTTTACTGGGTGAAGATCGCGGGATACTCCAGTCTACTGGCGAAAGCGGCTCCCGTGGAAGGCGCTGAAACTCCCGGCGCGGCACCCAAGGCGAATCGCTTCTATCTTCCCATCGGGATCACCGGTCTGGTGCTTTTTCTGGCGCTTACCCTGCCGTCTGCGGTGGGCTTTCTGCTCTTCGTGACCTCCGGGCGGGCGGCTGAGGCCTCCGATGCCTACGCCGCTATCTACCCGAACTGGTATAGCCGTTACCTGTTTACCGGCGAGTATGTGAGCCGGGAGCAGGTGAAGAAGTTGACGGTCATGCAGGTGCGGGCGCGATACCCCCAATACGCGGACAACCCGATGATCCTGCGCATGTTCGAGCAGCAGGTGGGCGGGCAGTTGGTGGGTCAGAAGGTTTTGGTGATGGAGGCCGCACGACGCGGCCTGCGCGCCTCTGACAGCGAGGTAACGGATTTCCTTCACCAGGGACCGTTCGGCGCGTACCTCTACCCCAATGGCCAGTACATTGGCGACGACCGGTTTGATGAATTGACCGAGCAGCAGTTCCACTTCACGGCGGCGGAGTTCAAGCAGGAGTTGAAGCAGGATCTGGCGATCAAGAAGTTGCAGGACAAGATCACTGCCGGGGTGACTGTGAGCGATGAAGAGGTGCGCGCCGCCTATCGCAAGATGAACGCCAAAATCAAGTTCGACTACGCGGTGATCGATGCCGGCGATCTGCTCCAGCAGCTCAACCCCTCGGAGAGCGATCTGGAGTCCTTCTTCCAGCACAACTCCGCGCACTACGCCAATGCGGTTCCGGAGCAGGCCCGTGCGCGGCACATTTTGATTCTTGTGGCGCAGGGGGCCGATGCCAAGGCCGATGCCGCGGCCAAGGCCAAGGCCGAGGGGCTTCTGAAGCAGATTCAGGGCGGCGCAAACTTTGCCGATCTGGCGGCGAAGAACTCGGATGATCCGGGCAGCAAGGACAAAGGCGGCGAACTGGGTTTTGCCCAGCGAGGCATGATGGTGCCGGAGTTCGAGAAGGCGCTCTTCGGCCAGAAGATTGGCGAGACGCAGATCGTGAAGAGCAAGTATGGCTACCACCTGGTGCAGGTGGAGGAGCGGACGACGGCGCACACGCCCAGCTTTGCCGAATGGAAGGGCCATGTGGCCGAGGACTATCGCCGCGAGCAGCTTCCCATCCTGCTGAAAGAGAAGACCACGGAACTGGCCGCCAAGGCCAAGGCGGAGAACGATCTGGCCAAGGCCGCAAAGGAGACGGGCGCGAGCTTCCACTCCAGCGAACTGGTGGGTGCGGGTGATCAGGCGCCGCTGATTGGGCGGGTGGGGCAAGCGGCTGCGCCGCTTTTTGACCTCAAACCGGGTGAATTCAGCGGCCCGCTTAATGCCGGACGGACCGGCGTGGTGGCCAAACTGCTGGACAAGCAGGAGCCTTCCGACGAGGAGATCGCCAAAAACTTCAGCCAGACGCGGGAGGGAGTTCTGGAACAGCGCAAGGCAGAGGTTTTCAATAGCTTCGCCAAACCGCTGCTGGACGCGTACAAGAAGCAGGGGCGGATTGTGATTGCCGGGGAGAAAGGCGAAGATAGTCCGAGTCGCTAAAGAGAAACAAGGCGTGGACCGGGAGGTCCACGCCACAGCCGGCCCGGAGGCCAGTGCTACCGTCCGGCTCATGCAGCTACAGGATTATGCCGCCGGTTTGAGGCTCTTCAGGGTCACGCCTGGAATGGCCGGGTGCAACTGCTCCGACATGGTGGCGTGGGCGCCCATGTAGACCAGCACATCATTGATGGAATCTTCAAAGCGGGAGCCGGTTTTGTGGGTGGCTTTGACGCCTTTGGAGACCATTTGGCAGACTTCAAAACGGTTCATGCCGTGCGAAAGGGCACGGTGAATCTTGTCGGAACGCATGACGTCACTCCGGACAACAGGTGGATGTTGCGTGCGGTGCGGAGCTCGTCAGGAGCGGTAGGGCGGCAGCAGCCGAGCAGGCTTGTTCTAACAAGAGGCGGGCGCGAAAATGCAACTCTCTGTCTTCATTGTACGCCGGAATTGATTATTGCGCCGATGGTTGACGGAAGTTGCGTTGCGGGCGCTTTCGCGGCGGCGCAAAGCCTGTTATTCTTAATGAGACATTCACCCGCTGGACGGGAAACGCGAAGAGATTGCAGGGAAAGAGGTTACTCAGTGGCAGATACCACCAAAATCGAAGACAAGCTGGAACGGAAGAAGATCAAGCGGGCAGCGCGCAAGGCAGCTCCCCCCAAGGCCGAGCGGACTGGACCGCGCGGCGAGAAGAAGAAGAAGGTCAAGAAGCTGGCGCGCGGCCAATCGAAGCGGTAGGCGCGGGCTTCGCGTGAAGGCCGGATAAGGTTCGTGGTATCCCACCCTAGCCGCAAAAACAAAGACGCGGCGAGGGTGGGGCACCCAGCTTTTTCTAGTTGGGGCACCCAGCCTTTTGAGCATTCATGTTTCCGCAAGAACAACGGGGTTCCTGGCTGGATCGCTCTGAGCGCCCAGTTTGGAGCCTTTTACTCTATCTGCCTTCCGGCGAGATGAGGAGAACTGCACTGCTCAAGCAACTAGCCGCTCGAAAATCCATCGACAAGCTGCTGGCCGACTCGATCGAGCCAGAGTACGCGTTGAAGAAGTCGCTCGGGGCCTGGTCGCTGACCGCGTTGGGCATCGGCGCGGTGATCGGCTCGGGCATCTTCACGGTGATCGGCACGGCCATGGCCGGGCAGAAGTTCGATGTGCCGAGCCTGCGCGACACGCCGCTGCTGCATTACATCCTGCACCACACGGCGATGGCCGGACGGCCAGGAGCGGGACCGGCGCTGGCGCTTTCTCTGGTGCTGGTGGCCATTGTCTGCGTCTTCACCGGGCTGTGCTACGCGGAACTGGCGTCGATGATTCCCATCGCCGGCTCGGCCTACACCTATACCTACGCGACGATGGGCGAACTGATCGCCTGGATCATCGGCTGGGATTTGATTCTGGAATACGCCTTCAGCAATATGAGCGTCAGCGTGGGCTTTGCCGCGCATATTGTTGACCTGATGGACTGGTTCGGCTGGCATCCGCCGCTGCGCTGGATTTCGCCCGCTTATCTGCCCACTGGCCTGCAGGATCTGGCGGGCAACGACCTCTACCAATCCGGCTGGCACTTCGGCTTCAACATCCCCGCCTTCCTGGTGGTGATGATCCTGACGGTGATTCTGGTGCGCGGCATCCGCGAGTCGGCGCGGGCCAACAACATCATGGTGCTGATCAAGATGGCCGCGATTCTGGTCTTTGTCTTCGCCGGCGCCAGCTTCATCAAGCCGCACTACTGGCATCCCTTCATGCCCAACGGCTGGACGGGCGTGCTGACCGGCGGGTCGATCATCTTCTTCAGCTACATTGGCTTCGACTCGGTCTCGACGGCCGCCGAGGAATGCAGGAATCCGCAGCGCGACCTGCCCATCGGCATATTGGCCACGCTGGCCGCCTGTACTCTTCTTTATGGTGCGGTGGCCATTGTGCTCAGCGGCATTGTGCCCTGGCAGTCGGTGATGGGCGACGCGGCCCCGGTGGTCAACGCGCTCAAGAAGCTCTCCCTGCTTCCCGGCGGCGGCGGCTTGCAGTGGGTGCGGCTCTTTGTCCTGGTGGGCGCGCTGCTGGGCATGGTCTCGTCGATCCTGGTCTTCCAGCTTGGACAGGCGCGCGTCTGGTACGCCATGAGCCGCGACGGCCTGCTGCCGGTGATCTTCGGGCGCATTCACCCCAAATTTCGCACTCCCGACGTGGCGACCTGGGTGGCGGGCTTTGCGGTGGGCATTCCCGCTGGGCTGCTGGACATCGGCACGGTCTCGAATCTGTCGAATATCGGCACGCTCTTTGCCTTTGTGCTGGTGGCGATTGCCGTGCTGATCTTGCGCTATCGCGAGCCGGAGCGCCCACGCAGCTTCCGCACGCCGCTAGGCCCGGTCTTTCCGGTACTCAGCATCATCTTCTGCATTGTGCTGATGATGGGTTTGGAAGTGATGACCTGGATGGCTTTCTTTGGATGGCTGATGATTGGATTGCTGATTTACTTCCTTTACAGCCGTCACCGCTCGGAATTTTCCGGTCTTTAGCGCATTTCACGCAGGTCTCAGAATCGAGACCTGGGTAAAACCACACCTTTTCTGTTGATGTAGATTATTGCGTGGACCAGGAGGTCCACGCAACAGTCGGCCAGGAGGCCGGCGCTACAAACTCATTCCCTGCGGACCGGCGACGACGATGGGGAAGTTATTCGAGGGCCGTGTCGGCGACCTCGGCGAGCCAGTTGGGGGCTTTGAGAATTTCGCGGGGGCGAGAGCCGTCGGCGGGGCCTACCAGGCCGTCGCGCTCCATCAAATCGATCAGATGGGCCGCGCGGCCGTAGCCGATCCGCAGATGGCGCTGCAAGAGCGAGGTGGAGGCTTTGCGATTGGCGAAGACCATCTGCACGGCGTCGTTATAGAGCGGATCGTTTTCATCGTCGCCGGCGCTGGAGCTATCACCGCCGGTACGGTCATCCTTGGGGGATTCGAGGAAGCCTTCAACGTACTCGGCCTGGCCCTGCGCCTTCCAGAAATCGACGACCGCGGCGGTCTCCTTTTCGCTGACGTAGGGGGCGTGCAGGCGCATCAGGCGGCTGGTTCCGGGCGGCAGGAAGAGCATGTCGCCGCGGCCCAGCAGAGCCTCCGCGCCGTTGGTGTCCAGAATGGTCCTCGAATCGACTTTGGTGGCCAGACGGAAGCTGATGCGCGTGGGAACGTTGGCCTTGATGAGGCCGGTAATGACGTCCACCGAGGGGCGCTGCGTGGCCAGGATCAGATGAATGCCCACGGCGCGGGCCATCTGCGCCAGCCGCGTGATGGACTCCTCAACGTTGGCGCGGTCCAGCATCATCAGATCGGCCAGCTCGTCGATGATGATGACGATGTAGGGCAGCGGCTCTTCGTCCTCGGCGTCGGTGAAGAGCGAAGGCATGACGCCGTCGAAGAGCTTGTTGTACTGGTCGATGTTGCGCACGCTGCGGCTGGCCAGCAGCTTGAGGCGGCGCTCCATCTCGCGGACGGCGTTGCGCAGGGCGTTGGCGGCCAATTTTGCTTCTGTAATGATGGGCGTGAAGAGGTGCGGCACGCCTTCATACATTCCCAGTTCGACGCGCTTGGGATCGACGAGAATGAGGCGAACCTGCGCCGGGGTGGTGCGGTACAACAAACTCATGATCATCGCGTTGATGGCTACGGATTTGCCGCTGCCGGTACTGCCGGCGATGAGGACGTGGGGCATGGCGGCCAGATCGGCGGTGCGGATGCGGCCGTTGATGTCCTTGCCCATGGCGATGGTCAGGCGCGACTTGGCTTTATGGAAGTCTTCGCTCTCGATGCAGTCGCGCAGGTGGATGGTCTCGCGGCGATGGTTGGGGACTTGAATGCCGACGGTGTTCTTGCCGGGCATACGCTCGATAAGGATGCTTTCGGCGCGCATGGCCAAACAGAGGTCGTCGGCCAGGCCGGTGACGCGCGAGTACTTGACGCCGGCTTCGGGCTTGAACTCGTAGGTGGTCACCATCGGGCCGGGGTTGATCTGGACGACGTCGCCGCGCACATCGAACTCGCCGCACTTTTCCTTGAGGACGCGGGCCTCGTCGCGCAGTTCGTCCTCGCGCACGGCCAGGGGGCCATCGCCGGTGTTGAGCAGCGTACTGGGCGGCAGGCGGAAGCCGCTGACGGATTTAGGAGCGACGGCGGCGGTGTGCAGATCGGCGTCGGCGCGCTCGTGAATAGCCGGTTCGCTGGTGGCCGGAGCGGGTGGCGCGGCGGCTGGCTCTTGGGCAAAGCGGCTCGGCGGTGGCTCAAAGCGTACGGAATCGGGTAGCGGCTCGGCGATGGGCGGCGGCTCGGGCTGAGGCTGCGCGGGGACGGTACGCATCGGCTCCGGCTGCGCGGCGATGGGAATTTCGGCGGGCGCGGCTTCGACCGGCTTGGGCGCAGGTGCTGGCTTGGTGCGCTCCCAAATGCTGGAGGCGGCTTTGGTTTCCTCCGTGGGCGGCTGGACTTTGACGCGCTGGAAGGCGGGGATCTCTTGCGGGTCGATCTCCTGCTGACGCGAGCGGCGAAAGAGGCGGGCAAAGAGGCCGGGACGCGGGCCAAACGCGGTTTCAGCTTCGTCAAAATCCGCGCCGGGAGCGGGAAGGTTTTTCTCCTCTGCTTCCGCTTGGCGATCGCCGCGCTCTGCTGCGCGCCGTTCGCGCCGTTCGCGCCAGCGGTCGTAGAGAGAGGCCAAGTTGCGCCAACGAGCCTGGAGGAATTCGAGGATGACCTCGAAGCTGACGGCGGAAGCGAAGTAGAGCCCGGCGGCGGCCAGCACGCCGGCCACCAGCCATGTGCCCTGGAGGTTGAGGTAGTGGATGAGTTCGTCGGCGATGAGCCTGCCGGAGACGCCCTCGACGGGAAGCGCGTGCAGCCAGCGCCAATGCCAGGGCAGCAACGCAAAGACGACGGGAAGAAAGATCAGCGACAGTATGGTGCCCGTCCAGCGCAACCAAGCCATGCCGCCCGGGCGCGAACGCATCCAGGTCCAGCCGAGGCCGCCGAGCCAGAGAGGCAGGAAGAAGGCGGTGAGGCCGATGGATTGCAGCAGCAAGTCGCTGAGAGTTGCGCCGAAGAGGCCGATCCAGTTTTTTACGGCGTGCGGGCCGGCGTCGCCGGAGGAGGTGTTCAGCGAGGGATCGGTGGCGTGATAAGTGGCCAGCGCGAGCAGCAGAAGCAGCGCGGCCAGCAGCAGCACCAGGCCCAGAAAGATATTCAGCGGGCGGCTGCGCGTGGGCGCTAAAACAATGCGAATGGGCTTCATGGCTGGTGCGCTCCGTCGGGCGTTGCGCTGGAAAGCTGCCGCGAGCGAGCGGAAGGAGCGGGCGAAGACTCCCAGAGCATCTTCTATTATCGGCGCTGGGCGTGTGGATTTCGGGCGAAATATGGGCTGAGGAACCAGCGGCATTATCAGCAGGGCGGAAGAGATTCGCCGAACGAGGATGAAGGCTTGGCGGCGTTCCAAAGCGAAAAGGAGGATTGCCGCTGGTTGCGCCGGCTAGAGTCTCCCGGATCTTCCGCAGGCGAAGAAAAGACGTATGCGAAGGGCAATCGGCGGGTGCGATTTTCGGGTCAAAAAAGGGCTTTTTTTGCGCCAAAAACCTCTCTTTTCTCGGTAAATGCGGCCTTTTTGGGCGAAAAAATGAGCCAAAAAGCCGATTCAAGTTAACTTATGAGTAACTATGTAAAAATTGCAAGTTATAGATAATACAATTGTTATCAGGATTTTATGAAGGGAAAATACGGTTTTCACAGGGAGGGGGGGGGGGGGGGGGTTACTTTATGGTAATATTTTTGACTGTTCCGATGTTGGCGATTTAGTAATCATTGCGGTATCCTTTCTTTCACTGCTAGATTGATTGTGCGCCTTGCGGCCGTAATTCTCTGCAAACACCTGCGGTGTGGCCACCTGTGGTGGGGCCAACTGCCTTCGGCACGCTGATCGTGGAGGCCGGTGACCGCCGGAGGCTTCCGGCTGGATTTCGGAAGAGTTGCATGGAAGGGGATTCGACAGGCCGTTCGATTGGATTGGGGATGGGGATTTGGCCTAAAGCAAGAATCTTCTCCGGCGACATGGGCGTTTGCCGGGACCGAGGTTACGATCTTTTCTAAGACACGCTCTATGAGCGCATTGGGCTGTTCTCGCCATTCGACGGCCCAATGTTCCCCGGATAGAGGTCATCCCCTGTATCTGCCACGCTCAAGTTGCGGCTCAGCGGATGGCTCAATATGAGAGTGCTATCTGAAGAGCTTGCAAAGAGGGTTCGTGTAATTCCATGCCCGATAGTCCAGATTTTGAAGGGTGCCAAGCCTCGCATAGAGTCTCACTTGTGGAATGTGGAACCCTCCATATCAGCGCCCGTCGATCCCCAACCTAAGCCCCATTCCCTGACCAAGAGCCAAGCCAGGTGCAGAGCGCGGCGTGGGCGTTACTTGATGGATCAAGGTAATCCATATGCCCTGCACCTGCCAGTTCCAGAAACTCGACTCTGTCGCCAGCATCTCGGGCAACTTGGGCGTAGGTGCGCGCAATCTCGATTGGAACAACCTCGTCCGCAGTACCATGAAGAACAAGCTGGGGTGTCCTCAACGGCAGTAGCGCCCGGGGAGATGCTAACTCGTATCGCGCAAACTGCTCTGTCGGTGTTCCATCCAGCAACTCCGTGATCGCGCTGCGTCCTACTTCCAGATCGTAGGCGCGCACAAGATCCGCCAGCGCAGCCTGTCCGACTGCCGCTGCGATGCTGACCCGGCACTCAACGCCATTTGTCTTGCCAGCACTCAGGCGAGCCGCGGCCCATAAGGCGAGTTGACCTCCAGCAGAGTGACCGACCACCGCAACACGGGCTAGGTCAAGGTCCGCACCCTTCGCGGCCAGTTGCCCAAGATGCTCAATCCCCGTAATCACGTCCTCGAAGGTGCCTGGCCACCCACTGGTTGGTGCTCCTAGACGGCGATATTCCAAATTCCATACGGCATACCCATGAAGGGCGAGATCGTGAGCGATGTCTGTCATTTGGTCTCGACCGTACGGCATTCGCCAGAATCCGCCGTGAAGGAGGCAAACTACGGGGAGGTTGTGTCCTGCCGGAAGATGCAAATCCCCCTCGTGGGCTTCGAGCGGCCCATAACTTTCAGTACGGCAGTCGATAGGTCCCATATTCTCTTTCGCTGATATTCATGAGATTGTTCTCGGTGAACTTGCTTGATTCTATCGCGGGCGCGTGGTCGCCAATCCGGCAGTTACTCTCCAATATACATGCACCGTGAACTGGGCTTGCAATAAGCCGCTTGGATTCTGGATTTACGCCTAATCGCCAATGCACTTGCTGAGCCGAATCACTTCCTGAAAATCGCCCAATGTTCAGAAAACGGATGCGCGTCAATTCTCAACGGGCAACCCCATGGGGAACCTCCTCTTGGACTTGATTTGTGCCTCATTTGACAACCAATATGCGAAAAAGTTTCTGCTATCTTGCGGATTTACTATGTTTTTTCGGTGCATGTTGGCGATATCAAACTCGCTGATAGCTCGGACTGGATTCGGGCCTGTGTAACGCGCATCCCTCTCTTACATCACAGTAGATGTGCGATGTGTCTCACGCCAATCGCTGGGAGGAATGCCTTCCCAGGTGCGAAAAGCGCGACCGAACGAGTTCGGGTCTTCAAAGCCAAGCAAGTACGCGGCCTCATTCAACTGCTGGATACAAACCGGAACTTCACCTGTATGAGCACGGCGGCCACGGCTGGAGTATGCGCAAGCAAGGCACAACCAGCGATTACTGGCTCGATGAGTTCTACTGGTGGTTGGAAGCTCACGGGCTGACGAAGTCGATCAAGTAACCCTGACCGATGTCGAATTGGCTGTTCGCCGCCTTCCACCAACGAGCTGGGCATCGACTTTTTGTTTTCCGAGGAGATGTGATGCCGCCAATGACGCTTGGCGGCACAGGTCTACTACCTTTCAATCGATAAGCTCCAGCGTACGGGTGTGCTGAAGCCGGTTCCGAGCCTGTGAATTCAAAAGAGAACAAATCCCATACCCAGAATGAGTCAAGGTATAGCAAATAATTTACTTAGTAGCGGGCCATACGTATTAGTACTGAGATACGCCGTTTGCACACGCTTCGGGCATGTGATTTACGTCACGCTTGGCGACTTTTCGTTCCCCATCTCGGTCGATTTGCGGCTTGGCGGTTTTGGGAGGGCGCGGCACTCCCTCCCGCCGAAAACATTTTGCTATTTTGGAGCGAGGCCACCGAACCAATAGGCTGCTGTCACTCCACCATCCATGAGGAAGTCACTTCCGGTGATGAACGCGCCATCAGAACCCATGAGCAGCGCACCAACTGTCCCCACTTCATCCGGCGTGCCGGCTCTACCCGCCGCTGACACTTCCAGCATGCGCCGATAACCGGGTCCGCGCGGTCCCGCGAGTTCATCATTGGCGAGCGGGGTGATAATGATGCCTGGGCTGATGGTGTTGACGCGGGCACCGCGCTTTCCCCACCGGACCGCCTCGGCCATGACGCGTAAGGAATTTCCGCGCTTTGAAATCTGGTACGCGTGCAGCGAGTCCTTGATCTGGTCCAGTTGAAGCATGGGGAGCGCGAGCAGCTCTTCAACGGGGGTGGTGGCAAGCAGGGCGTTCTGTTCCGTGGAGAGCGGCCCGAGGCGATGACCAGACTGGGAGGCAATGACAATACCCGAGCCTCCACGAGCGATGACGTTGCCGAACTCCTCCAGCACCAGCGCGGTTCCGTAGAGATCGACCTTGAGGATCGTCTCAGGAGAGGCTTGCGACGGGGAGACGCCCGCGGCATGGATGACGCCAAAGACCTCGCCCAGTTTGGTGGCTGCCTCAACCAGCGAATGCACCGAGGCGCGCGAGGAAACATCGACCGTTGCGGTGCTGACATTAAAACCTGCGTCAAAAAGAACTTTCGCGGCCGCATCGGCGTTTTCCTGTCGAATATCAGCCAAGAGAACATGCTTGCCCGCCGCCACACGACGCACAATTGCCTGCCCTATCGATCCCGCTCCGATTACAACGATCACTTGTGTCATTTCAATCCTCACTCTGTCACTCAAATTGAGATGGTTTGCCGCTAAAGGATGTTACCGATGCGGATGCTTTGCAAGAAAGGCATTCATCGCCTTGATGTCGAGCACCTGATACCGGACGGACGTGACCACGGAGTTTTCACTCTCCGCCGGCATCTGATTCAGATGAATACTGACGCCACAATTTGCCGGATACGAGCTGGTTGACGGCTTCACGAGGCCCTCTGTCGATCTTCCAGGACTCCCACTCAGATTGTCACTCGTTACCGGCCCGAAGGGCAACCAGTCCTCGCCTGACTTTGGTTTGCATTGCAGAGTATTCAAGAGCGGCGCTCCTGAAGCGTCACTGAACCACCAGGTATCACCCTTGTTGATTTCGGCAGGCATCCAGGTTTGCTTGGTGATAAGACTGCGCAGAATGGACACCGTTGGCTTCTGGCCTGGCGGGAGAAACGGCAACTGTCCCGGAGGCAGGATATGCACAACTGAAAAGGCAGCGACTTTATCCTCGACGATGGTGAATGCGTAGGATTCGGTCTCGGTCCATGCAACGAGATAGCGCATCTCCGGATAGCCGGAAGCCTGATTGGCATAGACCGGCGAGTTTGAGGTCAGTGCCGTCTTCACCTCTGTTTCATTCATGCCGAGCGCGATATTCGCCAGCTTCACGTTCTGCGCATGAAATGTGTGAGCGAAGACGACCAGACCGACGAGTAAGAGTTGCAAATGAAACTTCTTCATTGCGCTTGCCTTTCTTTTCCAGTGGACTGCGACCGAATGGATGCCAAGGCGCGCAAATCGTCTTTCACGCGTTCTGGCTCATCTTCGAGCGGCTGGTTGGGCGCGTCGCGTACACCGTCCAGAGCGCCTTCGGCATCTGAATCAAGTGCGGCAAAGAGGGGATCAAGCTCCGTTTGCGCCGCTCCCTTTTCAGCAACGAGTTCAAACGTCTTGCGAAGTGCTGGCTCAGACACGAGGCTGGTGACCAGAACCTGCGCGATCTGCCGTCGCGCGATCACGCCATCGCTGGAGTTACCAGCCTGACGAGTGTCTCCCTGCAAAAAGACGAGATGGTGTTCGTCGGGCTTGTTGTAGTCGAACCAGCCAGGCCGCACGATGGTGTATGGCGACCCGCTTGTCCGCACCAGCCGCTCGGAGCGCCGCTTCCAGTCATGAGCCTCGGTCGAGCGGTTGTACGAACCAGTGCGATTGGTTACTCCGATGGAAGTCATCAGCGCGATGCGAACCTTGCGCGAGCCAAGCGCACGCAGGATGTTGCGCACTCCGCCGTAGTCGACGTTCTCCGCACCGGCCTTGCCCGCGCCGTCCGAGCCGAGCGTGAAAACGATTGCGTCAATGCCGTCCACCGCCGAGGCAAGCGTATCAGGACGGGTAACATCCCCAGGAACCACCTGCGCATCGCGCGGAAGTTGTTGGGCCTTCGCCTGACTGCGCACCAGGGCACGCACGGCATGGCCTTGGCGGATCGCTTCTTCCACCACCAGGCTCCCGATGCTTCCGGTGGCGCCGACTACAAGTACTCTCAATCTGGTATGCGTCATCTCTCTCCTTGTGATGCGTCCCCGCGCCGACAGCCAATGCTACGCCGCGGTGACTTCGTCGATGCACCGCAGCGCGTTCAGTGTGCGGGGATAGCCGATAAATGGCAGCAGTTGAGTGATGACATCAATCAGATGCGCGCGATCGTTTCCGACGTTCAGATTTGCAGCGACATGGCCCTTGACCTGTGGCTCGCATCCGCCCAGCGAGACCAGCATGCTCAGAGTGAGCAGTTCGCGCGTCGGCAGATCGATGCCGGTGCGCGTGTAGGTATCGCCAAAGCAGTTGGCTGCCAGATAACTCTGGAGATGTTGCTGATCGGCGGACGCAGTCCGTTGCATCTTTTCGACCAGATCGCCGCCAACGATCTTCTTCATCACCGCAAGGCCCATTTCCGCGCGGCTTTCCGTGGTTGTGGTGGACTGACCAGGAAGTGGAAGCTTGATGCCGCGCTCAATGAGCACTTCGTTGGTGGCGTGGAGGAAGTCGTAGACTTTGGCCATGCCCACATAAGGCACAGCCTGGTAAACAATCTCCTTGATCTCCACCGGCATAACGCCAACAATCAGCGACGCGCCCAGCATGATGCGGTACTCACGCAGAGCTTGGCAAGCAACCATGGACGCGAGTTGCACCATCAGCCGGGTCCGAGCGTCCAGATTGCCGTGACGAAGCACCTCGTCGAAAGCAAAGTTATCAAAGGTCTCGATGAGTTCCGGGTCCGTCACCGCCAAGGTGGAAGTGTGACCCGGAAATAGCTCATCGTGGTTCCTGCGTGCCTGTTCACTGATCGCCATGGATATTCTCCTCGTCCTACCGGCCCACACGCTGCTGCAATTGCGCGGGATAGCGCGCGCCCTGTACTTCAATGCCGGAGACGGCGCCTTGAATCTGGGCAAGATCATCGGCACTCAGCACCACGGCAGCGGCCCTCAGGTTCTCTTCCAGCCGGTGCAACTTGGTGGTGCCGGGGATCGGTACGATCCAGGGCTTTTGGGCGAGCAGCCAGGCGAGAGCAATCTGTGCGTTGGTAACGCCCTTCTGCGCGGCAATCTTGCTCA
>CAYVGW010000085.1:0-16931 GCA_964450895.1 uncultured Occallatibacter sp.
ATTATTCGGATTACTTTGGCCGCATCGCCATCTGCCGCGTCTTCCAGGGCACGCTCCATGCCGGCGACGAGGTGACCGTCTCCAAGCGCGACGGCTCGCTGCAAAAGACCAAGATCACCAAGCTGTTCACCTTCAGCGGCCTCAAGCGCACCGAGACCACCGAGACCGAGATGGGCGACATTGTGGCCGTGGCCGGCGTCGAGGGCATCACCATCGGCGAGACCATCACCAGCGTCGAGACCCCCGCGCCGCTGCCGCTGATCGTCATTGATGAGCCGACCATCGCCATCCAGTTCAGCGTGAACAACTCGCCCTTTGCCGGGCGCGAGGGCCAGTACGTGACCAGCCGCAACCTGCGCGAGCGGCTGGAAAAAGAGCTGCTGACCAACGTCTCGATTCGCGTCGAGGAGACCGGCTCGCCGGATACCTTCAAGGTTCTGGGCCGCGGCGAATTGCAACTGGCGATTCTGATCGAAATGATGCGCCGCGAGGGCTTCGAGCTTTCCGTCGGCCGCCCGGAGATCGTCACCAAGATGGTGGACGGCACGCGCATGGAGCCGGTCGAGCATCTGACCATCGACGTGCCGGAGACCTACACCGGCGTGGTGATCGAGAAGCTGGGGCCGCGCAAGGGCGAGATGACCAAGATGCACAACCACGGTTCGGGCCGCGTGCGCCTGGAATTCCGCGTGCCCAGCCGCGGCATCATCGGCCTGCGCAGCGAGATGCTCACCGAAACGCGCGGCACCATCGTCATGAATGCCCTCTTTGACGGCTACATCCCCTATCAGGGCGAGATTCCCCAGCGGCCCACCGGCGCGCTGATCGCCGACCGCCAAGGCTTGACCACAACCTATTCGCTGAACGGGCTACAAGAGCGCGGAATGCTCTTTTTGGGCGCGGGCGTGGACGTGTACGAAGGCATGATCGTCGGCGAACACGCGCGCGACAACGATCTGGATGTGAACGTGGTGCGCGAAAAGAAGCTGACCAACATGCGCGCTTCGAGCGCCGACGACGCCATCCGCCTGGTTCCCTATCGCGCGCTGAATCTGGAGCAGGCTATCGAGTTCATCGCCGAGGACGAGATGGTCGAGGTCACCCCCAAGTCGCTCCGCCTGCGCAAGAAGATCCTGCAGCAGAACCGCCGCCCCAAGCGCTGGGAGAAGAATGCCGAGTAATTGCTTTCAGCCGCAAGCTGGCATCTCCGGCCAGTCGCGGATTAAACTGTAGCGCTGGCCTCCTGGCCGGCTGTAGCGTGGACCTCCCGGTCCACGCTCGTTTCTTCTAAACCAATTCATCAATGCGGACGCTGAGATTGTTCTCCGCAGCCGTAATGCTGGCCCCGGTGGCCGTAGCGCCGGGCAGGCTTGAAACAGAAGCGGTGTATTCGCTTCCCGATTGCACAACACTGCCCGAGTAACGAGTTCCGTTCACCGTCGTGGAGTAGCTGGAGACCAGCATCTCTGCTGTGGCGGCTGCCGCGCCGCCGCCGCCTCCCGCCGTTGGCGCGGCATGACTCTGGGCGGATCTAGCTGGGGCGGTCGGCTCTGGAGTTGCGCTCTGCGGTTTTCCTGTGGCTGGAGCAGAGACTGGCGCGGTAGGTTTCGCGGCTGCCTGCTTGCCAAAGAGAACCGGATTCAAAACCTGAGCGTGTGCGTTCGTAGTTGAAAAACCGATGATCTGCATGGCGATCTCTCCTCTCCAAATTGGGATTCTAGGCCGTCGCATTGAAGCGCAGATGGATGCCTCTCTCGCCCGCGGAGAAGATTGAAGTGTTCGCCGAGGCATAGGATAGATCCGTGCCAGAGTTGGTGGAGACAATGCTTGTCTCCATGAAGCTGCTGGAAGACTGAACACCGTCCGCCGTCGCCGAAAAGCTGGAGGAGAACATCATCTCTGAAAGGATGGTGATGCCGCCGGAAGACGAGGCCGCATACATGAAGATGTCTTCGCTGCGCGCCGACTTGCTCGAATCCGTGCTGGTGGCCAGCAGGATCGTGGTCACTTGAGCGGCCTGCGCCTCCGATTGTACGGGCTTGATATAGGAAACCGGATTCAAGGGTTGCGTCGTCAAAGCGGCGGCTGAAATACCAACGATTTGCATAGCGATCTCCCTCTGCAATTTGAAGTCAAACTCTCCCAAATCGTTCATCGGCAGCCTCGCTCAGGACTTTAGATAATATTTTTTTAATTTTCGTAACCGCGGAGATCAGAGCTCTGAGAGATGAAAAGCGATGGCGGAAGCTCGTCGTCTCCCAGGTCCGAAAATCTCAACCTGGGAGCCTCTTTCAAAATTATCTTCACGGGGAGTGCCGATCATTATCCTTCAAAGGCGCATCATCAATCCAGTTGAAATGAAATGAGCGCAGCCATGATTACTCATTTGCAAACAAAAAATTCGTCAAATTGTTTACCGATAAGTTACTCACCCCCCCCCCACCCTGCCTGATCAAGCCCTGTTTTTGCCGCTCTGATTCAATTAACATCAATAATAACAACTACTTGCATTTTTTGCTGTTAATTATTCAGTAACTGAAAACCACCGGTTTTCTCGCGTTTTAAGGCCAAAACCACTCAATTATTCCAGAAAATCAGCTTTTTTCTCCCTCCAAAGTGCCCCGATTTGACAGGAAAATTGCCCATCCAAAAAGTGAATCTCATACGCCTTATCTTCGCCTGTCCGCGTCATCCATCCGGACCACTCAAGGATCGCCGCCACGGAAGTCACACGGATGCTTCTTGAAGGCATCCGGGTTTCTTGCAAGAGTCTCTGGGGCACCCAACTTTTTCGTTGGTTCAAGTTACACCCGCCTGGATTTGTGGCGCTTCATCGAGAGCCGGTGTATTCTTCTCGTGTCGAAAGCGTTCGATGAGGTTGATTCCAAAAAACACTTCCCTCTAACCAAAAGGAGCCTCCCCAAATGAAGAAAATCGGAGTAGTCAGCACCACCATTCTTTCGCTGCTCTTTGGAACTGCGGTGCTTGCCGCAGCCCAGGACGACCATCATCGCGATAAACAGGACCAACCAAAACAAGCGCCGAAAGCGCAGCCAGCCGTCCGGCCAGCGCAGAATCAGCCCAGGCCGCAGACCTATGGCGGCTCGTATCACGGCGGTGTGCAATACAACGGCCCCATGAACGGCGGCGTCCATCACAGCGGCGTTCCGCAGCATCAGGATCAGGTGCGCGCAGGTTTTGTGCAGTCCCGCGCCGGTTCGTGGAAGGACGAACATCAAACCTGGGCGCAGCGCGGCGGCTATAACGGCTACCGCATTCCCGAGGCCCGCTTCAGGCTCTACTTCGGACGCGAACACTTCTTCCGCCTCAACGGCCTGCCGCTGGTCTTCGTCGGCGGAATGCCGCGTTTCCAGTACGACGGATACTGGGTGACCATCGTCGATCCATGGCCGGAGAGCTGGGGACCGAACTGGTACGAGACCGACGATGTCTATCTGGACAACACCGGCGACGGGTACTATCTGTATGACCGTAATTACCCGGATACGCCCATCGCCGTCACGGTTTCCTTCTAAATTCAGGGATCAATGATCTGAAAATCTCTGCTCGGGGTTTATGGCGCCCCAGGTCCGAAAATCCGGACCTGGGGCGCCCAATCATTGTGGCAGAGTGAGATGTGCGCCACCCGCCCTCTGGAGCGTTCGGTCTTTTAGCAGCCCCGCAGACTGCCGCGCCTCCGCGCTGCTACACTTGCTTTGCAAGGAGATGCGTCTAAACACAATGGTTGAGCTGCTACCCTCGATTCTTTCTGCGGACTTTGCCCATCTGGCGGAGCAGGTGGCCACGGCGGAGCGGGGCGGCGGCACGGTGATCCATGTGGACGTGATGGACGGGCATTTTGTGCCCAACCTTACCATTGGGCCGCTCGTGGTCAAGAGCCTGCGGCGGGTGACCCGGCTGCCGCTCGATTGCCATCTGATGATCTCCAATCCAGACGAGTTCATTCCCGCCTTTGCCGAGGCCGGGGCCGACTGGGTAAGCGTTCACTATGAGGCCTGCCGCCATCTGCATCGCTCGCTGGAGCTGATTGCGCAGCAAGGGATGAAGCCGGGGGTGGTGGTGAATCCGGCCACCCGCGTCGATCTGCTCTCCGAGATTCTGCCTATGGTGCATCATGTGCTGGTGATGAGCGTGAATCCGGGCTTCGGCGGGCAAAAGTTCATCGAATTCTCGCTCGGAAAGATTCGGCGGCTGGCGGAGATGCGCCAAGAGCTGGGGCTGGCATTTAGAATCGAAGTGGACGGCGGCGTGGCTCACGATACGGTGGAACGCATCGTCCAAGCAGGAGCGGAGCTGCTGGTGGCCGGGAACGCTGTTTTCGGCGGCGGCCAGCCGGAGCGGGATGCACGGGCGCTGCTGGCGGCGGCGCGATTGGCTGCGGGCGCATAGGATTCTAGAAGATTCAAGAGTAGGCGGTCAGCCTGTCGACGGTCTGACCGCCGCAATGAGGGTTTATGAACCGGTTGACGTTGAAGATTGCCGCGCTGGCAGTGGCGGCCCTGATGCTGGGCGGGGTTGCGGCTCAGGCCAAAGAGAAGCAGCCCAAGCATAAGAAAAATGAAGACTTGAGCGCCAACCCGCTGGCCGGCGTGAAATCCAAGCAGCCGGACAAGGAGCTCTTCGACAAGGCGATGCTCGCCATGAAGAAGGGCCGCTTCGACGTGGCGCGGTTGGACCTGCAAACGATGCTCAATACCTATCCCGAATCCGAGTACCGGATGCGCGCCAAGCTGGCCGTGGGCGACACTTGGTTCAAGGAGGGCGGCGCGGCGGCTCTGACGCAGGCCGAGGCCGAGTACAAGGACTTCATCACCTTCTTCCCGGATGCCCCTGAGGCCGCCGAGGCGCAGATGAAGGTGGGCGACATCTACTATCAGCAGATGGAAAAGCCCGACCGCGACTATACAAACGCCCAGAACGCCGAGCGCGAGTACCGGACGATGATCAATATGTTCCCCGACTCGGCGCTGGTGCCGCGCGCCAAGCAGAAGCTGCGCGACGTGCAGGAAGTTCTGGCCGAGCGCGAGACGGAGATTGGCCTCTACTACGTGAGCCGGGAGAACTTTGTCGCCTCGATTGCGCGCCTCGAGACGGTGGTTGATACTTATCCGCTGTACTCCAAGAGTGACCAGGCCTTGCTGGGCATTGGCGACGCGTATGCCGGCGAGGCTCACTCGGTTTCCATCGCGCCCGGTCTTCCCAGCGCGATCAGGGAGCGGCTGCGCGCGGTCTACCAGGACCAGGCGGCTGAGGCTTATACCAAGGTCATTACCCGCTATCCGATGGCTCCTCATGTGGAAGATGCCCGTGACCGCCTGGTGGCGATGAACCGGCCCGTTCCCGAGCCGACCGATGCCGCCGTGGCCGAGAATGAAGCCGAAGAATCAAGCCGCCGGCCCGTGCATTTTACCGGCAGAACGTTGAATATCATCAAGCAGGGACCGTCGGTGGTGCAGGCCGTTCATGTGGGCGAGCCAAGCCTGGACGATCCCAAGCGGACGCTGGCGCCGGAGGTGACCAAGCAGAATCTTGCCTTCTATGTGGCAGCCGCCACTGCGGGTCAGCCCGTTGCCCCGGCGGGGGTGAAACCACCTACCGCCCCCAATGAGCCGCCGCGCAGCGATCAACCCAATTCCGCACCCTTGCAGATGGGACCGCCCGCGGGCGGGACGGGCGTGAGTGTTCAGGTGGTCAGCGCGCCCAACGCGCCGGCTGCCGACGCCGTGGTCAAGCCTGTCGGGCCGGCCGACACCACTTTGCCCGCCGTGGAAAAGCCGGCGGAGGCGCCAGATCAAGTCAACGACGTGAAGCCCGGCACAACGCCCACGTCCGCGGCCAACCCCGCCGACGCCAAAAAGAAGAAAGCTGACCTGAGCGACGAGTCCTCCAGCAAGAAGAAAAAGAAGAAGGGGCTGAACAAGCTGAATCCCTTCTAGGGTTTGGATCAGTGCTGCTGAAAGCGAAGGGCCGTCCGATGGACGGCCCTTCGCTTTTTGGAGGATGATGCGTCTATTTTCGATTGGTACTACACTTGGAGAAGCGGAAATTCTGGAGATCATAGACCATGGAAACCACACTCACCACCGAATGGCAGGTTACGATCCCCAAGCACATCCAAGACTCTCTGAGCCTGAAGCCGGGATGCAGGCTGACCTTTGACGTGAACGAGGAGATGAATTTGGTTCTGCGCCCAAACAGACCCGTCGCGGAACGGCGGCCGGACCGCTTTGATCGCGCACTTGGCGCATCCGAAATCAAGTGGGAAGGCACAACCAACGAATACATGGAGTTAATCCGCGGGTACTCTGATGATCCTGCTTGACGCCAATGTGATTCTGGATATGTGGGATCTTGACCCGATCTGGCACGCATGGTCGAGAGATCAAATGCGAAGACTGGCGACCATCGACGAACTGGCTATCAATACCATCATCTATGCGGAGTTTTCGCCAAGATTCGCCAGTTCTTCCGCCCTGGACGAGAAGTTGGATGCATGGGGATTGTTTGTCGAAGATATTCCACGCGAGGCAGCCTTCCTTGCTGGCAAGGCATTCGTGCAATATCGATGCCAGGGCGGGACGAAGGGCAACGTACTGCCCAACTTCTTCATTGGTGCTCATGCCACTGTACTCGGATGCCCGCTGCTGACCAGGGATACGCGGCGTTACGCGGCATACTTCCCCAGCGTGCAACTGATCGCTCCCCAGCAGGTTTGACGCTCCTACCTTGGACTCCTATAATCCAACTAGTTCCTGCTGACGCCTCCGTCCGCATCTTTCCTGTCTCTGCTTGATAGCTCGCAGAGAACTGTGGAAGGGCCGCGAGGTTTCTCAGGGAACACAAATTTCGTCTCCGCGTCCCGGCGTGGAAAGATCGACAGGAATTCCGAAGGAGCTTTAACCAAACATGAAGCGTTCGCTTGCACTTATCGCTACGCTGGTCTCGGGCATTGCCCTGAGCGCCGCCGCCCAAACGTTACCCGCTCCCGCCGTTGCGGCGCCTGCCGGTCCTGCCAAGATTGCCGTCATTGCCTTTCAAGTGGCCGTGGCCCAAACCAACGAAGGCCAGCGCAACTTTGCCGACCTGCAGAAGAAGTACGCCCCCAAGGAAGCTCAGCTCAAGGCTCTCGGCGAAGAGATCGACACCCTCACCAAGCAGTTGCAGACGCAGGGCGATGCGCTGAGCGACGCGCAAAAAGCCGCCAAAGCCAAGGTCATCGACGACAAGACCAAGCAGGCCAAGCGCGACTTGGAAGACGCTCAGAACGATATGAACGGGGAGATGCAGGAGTTGTACAACAGCCTGGCCTCCAAGGTCTACGATGTTCTGAACGACTATGCCAGCAAGCAGGGTTACACGCTGGTGCTGGACGTTGCGCAGCAGCAGAATCCGGTACTCTATGCGGCTGAGTCCACCAACATCACCAAGGCGGTCATCGACGCCTACAACGTGAAGTCTGGCGTGCCCGCGCCTCCGGCTCCGCCCGCCGGCGCCGCGCCTGCGCAGACAACGCCCAGACCGGCAACACCCAAGCCCGCCGCGCACTGAGGTTGGCGCGGATCAAACCCTTCAGACGCTTGCCCAAGCCCCGCTCCGGCGGGGCTTGGGATTTTTGGGAACCCTCCTCCGCGTCCCAATAAGCAGCGGCTACGCTCTTCCGGTTTGACGCTTGCCGCCCAGCGTTCTTAGAATCGAGATGCGTTGTCCTGCCTCCTGCGTCTGTCTTTTTGTTCTCTCCCGGCACATTCCGGCGCAGAGTCCCTGAAGAAGGATTGAGGGCTTCTTCAGAGCCAGCTCTGATTTGCGCGGGAAACCTGCCATCCCAAGGAATTCTAAAGGAGTTTTTGATGCACATGAATCGTTCGCTCGCACTGATCGTTGCGCTGGCTTCCGGGCTTGCCCTGAATGCCGCTGCCCAAACCCTGCCGGCTCCCACTGCGGCCGCGCCTGCCGGCCCCGCCAAGATTGCCGTCATTCAATTTCAGGCGGCCGTAGGCCAAACCAACGAAGGTCAGCGCAACTTCGCCGACCTGCAGAAGAAGTTCAGCCCCAAGCGCGACCAACTGCGCTTGCTGAACGATGAGGTCGGCGCCCTGACCAAAGAGTTGCAAACCCAGAGCGAAAAGCTCAGCGAAGAAGCCCGCGCCAGCAAACTCCGGTCTCTGGAAGAAAAGAAAAAGAAGTTGCAGCGCGACGCTGAGGACGCGGAGAACGAATTCAAGTCCGAGAGCCAGGAGATCTTCAACAGCCTTGCCTCCAAAGTCTACGAAGTTCTTCTCAGCTATGCACAGCAAAATGGCTATACGATCGTGCTGGACGTCTCCCAGGAGCAGAATCCCGTACTCTATGCCAACCAATCCAGCAACATCACCAAGGCGATTATCGACGCCTATAATGTGAAGTCGGGCGTGCCCGCGCCTCCAGCGCAGCCTGCAGCGGCTCCCAAACCGGCCGCCCCCAAGCCAGCCGCGCAATAAGACAGCACCTTCGGCAGACGGCAAAAGCCCTGCATTGCCAGGCCTTTGCCGTCTGGACTGCTATCGAAGAGACGCAAAAGAGCCGCCCAGCAAGCTACGAAATCTCGACTGGATTCGCAGCCACTTCTGTGGAAAATTATGTGGATTACTTCCAAGTATTTCGCCAAGGATTCTAACTTCCCCCCCTTGTCAAGACCTATCCCCTTCTGGTAGTCGCGGTAACTCTTTATTTATGAATCATCATTTCGATATTGGACTAACCAGCTCCGCAGTTGACAAGCGACTGTGAGCATCTGCGCGCCTGTCCCCGTTATCCACAGATGAGGATGAATAAAACATGAATCATAGCAGCTACGCAGACCGGCTTTTGAAGGCGCCCTCGACCTCCAAGAGTACAGATTGCCAGTCGCCGAGCCTGAGCTGACGGAAGATCCGCAGCGTCGGATACCAAGGGCTGTCCGCCCGCCTCTCTCGCCAGCGCCAGTCGGCGGCAAAGGGCAGCAGCAGCCAGACCGGAAGGCCCAACGCTGCCGCTATATGCGCGGTCGAATTGTCGATGGTGACAATCAAATCCAGAGCCGACACCTGTGACGCGAAGCGATCCACATCGGCAAACTGATCCACGCTGCGGTCGATCAGCAACGGAGCCTCGGCCGCCGCCGCCTGCTGCTCCAGCGCTTCAAAGTCTCCGTATTGCAAACTGATCCAGCGAATGCCGGGAAGCGCGAAGAGCGGGCCAAATTGCTCCAGGCGGATCGAGCGCCGGCGGCCCGTCTTTTGACTCTTTGTCTGCCAAGCCAGTCCGGCAAGCAGTCGGCCATCGGCATAGCGGGAGCGAAAAAGATCTCGCTCCGCTGGATCGGCCTTAAGGTAAGGCGAAGTCGTGGCGGCAAAGGCAAATTCGCTCCCGCGGAAGAGTCCCGGCAAACTTCCTGTCGGCAGGTGAGCGGCGATCTGCTGTTCTTCCCCCGGTGCAGGTTCGTTGTTTCCCACCCTTGCGCCAGAAAAAATGCGCAAGGATGGGGCGCCCAGATTGATTGACGCATCGGCAGGCGTGCAACCTGAAACCACCTCGATCTCCGGAAAGGAACGCGCCAAAAGCGGCTTGAGCCGGGGCTCGCAGTCCAGAGTGATCAGGCAGCCGGTGCGAAGGGCGTCGGGAAGCAGCCCGGCAAACTGAATCTCGTCGCCGATGCCCTGCTCGCCCCAGAGCAGCAGACGGCCTGCCTCCAGTTTCTCGCCCTTCCACAGCGGCTGCGGATAGGCGCGCCACGGCGTATCGTGATCGGGCGACTGCCAGCGGTTTTCATAATTGCGCCAGCCCGCGGCAAAGTCGCCGCCCCGCAGTTGCACCAGCGCCCGCCCAAAGCGCGCCTGGCCGTACTCAGGCTTGATCTCCAGCGCGCGCGCCATCGACGCCAGCGCCTCCGGCAACCGGCCCAAATCCTCCAGTACGCAGCCCAGGTTATAGTGCGCCTCGGCGTACTCCGGCCGCAGGGCCAGCGCCCGCTCAAAACTGGCCGCCGACTCTTCCAGCCGGTCCAGCGTATGCAGCGTATTGCCCAGGTTATAGTGCGCCTCGGGCAGTTGCGGCTTGAGCTGGATCGCCCGCTGGTAGCAGACCACAGCCTCTTCCAGCTTCTCCTGGGCATTGCGCAGGTTGCCCAAATTGTAGTGCGCCTCGGCATACTCGGGCCGGACGGCCAGCGCCTGCTGATAGCAGTCCTCCGCTTCTTCCAGCCTCTTCAGCGCCAGCAGTGTATTGGCCAGGTTGCCGTGGAACTCGGCGATCTCCGGCCGGAGCGCCCGCGCCCGCTGGTAGCTGGCCACCGCCTCCTCCAGCCGCCCCAGCCCCTGCAGCGCATTGGCGTGGTTGTAGAGCGCCTCGGCAAACTCCGGCTTGAGAGCCATCGCCCGCGCGTGGCTGGCCGCGGCCTCCTCCAGCCGTCCCTGCGCATGCAGCACGTTTCCAAGATTGACGTGTGCTTCGGCCAGGTTTGGATTCGCCCTGAGCGCACGGCGGAAGTTCGCCTCCGCTTCTGGATGCTTGCCCTGCCTCTCATCGATGGCGCCCAGATTCATCCGCGCCTCGGCCAGGTTGGGATGGATGGCCAGCGCCCGCTCGTAGCAGCTCCGCGCCTCCTCCAGCCGCCCCAGAGCCTGCAACGCCGTACCCAGATTGGTATAAAATGCCGCCGGCCGCCGGCCGCGCGCAATCGCTTTCCCGATCAGCTCGACAGCCATATCGTCCCGCCCCACCTGATGCGCCAGCACACCCAGCAAATGCAAGCTGTCCGCATGGTGCGGGTCCAGGTCAAGCACCTGCCGGTAGCCTCGCTCTGCCTCCGCCAGTTGCCCCTGCTGGTGAAAGCGCAGGGCGTTGGCGCAGAGGCCATTCAGGTCCACCGGCGGGGCCGCGTTCTGGCCTTGCCGCTTGGGGACGAGGTGGAGGGAGTGGTTCATGGAATTAGTGTATGTGTGAGAGAGTTTTTATCTCGCAGGATTTCTTCGATTGTTCGGGCTTTGCGCTACCGATTTTTCCCGCTCTGGTGGATTCCCGTTCCGGGTGTGACTCGGCTCTTTGCAGCGCCGACCTCCTGGCCGCTGTACTGGCGGCTTCCCAGCCGCCAGAAACAAAGTGTGCATCTCCGAGGGTTGCCGTAACCTGGCGTAGAATGATCCCATAAGGAGCGGTGCGCGATGACAGTGACCTTGCATCTCAAACCGGAAGTCGAAGCGGGCTTGCTGGCACATGCCCAGGCAAGTGGGTTGACCGTTGAAGCAATTCTCCTTTCGGTTGTCGAAGGCGCTGTTTTTCCGGCAGCCCAAAAGACGGCCTCCAGTGAAGAGAGAGCGGCGGCATTCGAGGCATGGTCATTCGGGCATCGCGCCACCCCTCCCTTGTCCGAATCCGCAGTCAGCCGTGACGCTCTGCACGAATTTTCTGAGATTCGGGGAGATCGCGCGGAAGCCGTTCGCAGGATGCTTGCGTTTGGCGATAAGTATCGGTTGAGCTTGGGAGAACCGATGACACGCGAACTCCTGCATGAAGGTCACCGCTTCTGATGGAGGAATTCGTCCTGGACGCTTCCGTGGCGATCTCCTGGTACTTTCCGGGCGACCCGGCCGAAGATACGCCTTATAGTCGCTATATTCTGCAAGAATTAGTTGTTCGCGATGCAATCGTGCCAGAGCTTTAGGCATTTGAAATCGCAAACAACATCTTTGTTTCCTATAGTAGGCGAAAGCGAATCGATGAAAAGCAGGTTTCGGAGTATCTCGGCTTCCTGCGAGCCTTGCCGATTCGGGTTGAAGCACAGCCGCTTTGGACCAACGTTGAACTGGAATCATTGGCGCGGCGTTGGAATATGGCCGCCTATGATGCTGCTTATCTGGCCTTGGCGCTACAGCGAGGTCTCCCGCTTGCCACCTCCGACACGCTGCTCAAAAAGATTGCAAAACGAGCCGGCGTTGAGATTCTCGGATCGGGGTAATGAAAGTGCAGAGTGATTTATCCAAGGCTGTGCGCGATCTGGGGCCGCGGGGCAGAATCCTGCTGGCCGTGGAGAAGTACAGGAAGGGCCAAGCCTACCTGGGTAAAGCAGCGGAAGTGGCCAGCATGCCCGTGGGGCAAATGATAACGTTGCTGAGTGAATTCGGCGTGCGCAGCAGAATCGACCAGGAAGATTATCAGCAAAGTCTGGCGAACCTGGCTAAAGTTTGGTGATAGACAGGTTTCGAATGAGGTTCTACCATGGGTACGGCGACATTTCGCCGGTTCTCAGGAGATATGGAAGAACTCCTTGCTGGATTGCTGTCCGCCATTTTCGAGATTCTGGCTGAAGTATTCATTCAGTTTATCTTTGAAGCGATTATTTCTCTCATTTCGCGTTCCATTCGAAATGCAGTTGAGGAATCAAAGATAGTTAGTCCTGTTCTGGCTGCGGCGGTTTACTTGCTGCTTGGTTTTGTATTCGGTGGCATCAGCGTATTTGCCTTCCCTCACCCACTCATTCATCCATCCAAAATCCACGGCATCAGTCTATTGGTTAGCCCTGTCCTTACCGGTCTGGTCATGGCGCAAGTGGGCCTTTTACGGCAAAGAAAAGATCAGAGGGCCGTCAGAATTGAAAGCTTCTGGTATGGATTCACATTTGCTTTGGGAATGGCCTTGCTCCGCTTCCTCTTCGTAAGGTAATTGCGGTAATTCATTTCAAAGCGGATAAAAAATCATTTGCATAAGACACGCAGTCAGGTTATCCCCCTTCGGTTCACTGGTTGGAGCAAACTATGAATGCCGTCGATTTCTCTCCTATCTCCGCGATCTGATCCGTGCGCAGTTCTTTCTTATGCTCTCCGGCTTTGAACTTTACTCCGTGCGCCTGCATGAAGATCTGGGCCAGCTCTCCGCGTATTGCAAAGTTGACGTTTTGGGGAATGGAACCTGTTTTGAGAAGCTGCGCCAGAGGCGCTGCTTCCGACACAACAATAGCAATGACGTTACCGGATGTGTCCAATACCGGGCCGCCACTGTTTCCAGGCTGGATAGGAGCGGAGATTTGCAGCAAGGTGTAATCTTGCCAGCTCCGGCGACGGAGTTGATCTGGCCGAATGTCGCCTTGGGCTCAGCTGATAAAAAACCAGTCAAAGGATAGCCGATCACTCCGATGGTTTCTCCCAGCTTGGCCGGTTTCGATTCCAGGCGGAACTGAGCGGGCTTTCCATATCCGGCAGTCGTCTTGATAAGGGCGAGGTCATTCTTCGAATCAATCGCCTCCAGCGTCGCGGGGAGTGCGTCGCCATTCAGCGGTTTAACCGTTATACTCTTGCAGCTCTTGACGACATGAGCATTGGTCAGAATATCTCCATCCTCGTTGACAATAATCCCTGATCCGGTTGAAATTTTTGGCTTCACTTCGGCTTGGGCAGGGGGCGTGAGTGTGTCGAAGGACGGGCATGGATGGCTTGGGTCTCTTGTATCGCAAACGTTGGTCTTAGAGAGCGAATCCTTGGCCTCAACCGATGGGGCAGTTCGCCAGGCGTGTTGGACGGAGTAGAGCGCGTCCTTTCCCTTGATCACGCGGAATACGGTGGATTCAGGCTTCCCCGTGGCGTGGACATTGGGGCACTTGAGTTCCAGCATGGAAACGGGATAGCCGTTCGCCTGTCCGTTCCGAATGGAGTCTTTGGGAGTTTCAGGACAGTCGTTCAACCATTTCGCCCCCAGCTTCTGCAGGAAGGCCGCAGGCTCCATCTCCTTGAGATCGGGAAAAACTTGGACCGTTAACATCTCGGTCCAGTCATCGACCGTCTGCCCGTTTGGAACATATTCCGTCAGTGAGCCGTTTCGGTCGCTGTGGAAGCCGAATTTGAAATCCTTGGGTGGAGCGAAGAGTAGATTCTCCCCGTCCAGCAAGGGCGAGCGGGCTGGCGCGGGCTGTTGTATGCCAGGAGATGCCGCAACAGGGGCCTTCTTTTCACCCGATGTCAGCGGAAGGCTGCATGCGGTGGATAAAAGGAGCTGAGAGAGGGGATTGCTATTCACAGGAAGCATCTTCGTCTTCCAATCGACCGCCACCGGGCCGGTCCCGACTTGCTGACCGTTTAGGTATCCTATCAACTGAATTCCGTAAAACTGCTTCTTTCCACAATCGAAAGCGTCCTTCTGGATATGACTATCCATGGTGATATTGTGACTATTCGGCCTTGGCGCCGGATAAACAGTCATGACGCGAACGATGCGGAAACCGTCCATCTGCTCGACCGAATCGGCGTCGATGTAAACTTTGTCGAGCGAATTATCTGCATTGCCGAGTTCCTGCCAGCGGGCTGCAAAACAGGGCTGTGCCAGAGCGGCGATCAGCAGAAAGATCAATGTGGCTAAGCCCCGCAATGAATCCATTCGAGAGTTCATTCTCTCTCCTCCACAACCTGCCCTTCGATGGACTTTGGTGGAAACACACCAAGTATATATGCCGGGTGCGGGATGCAGGCGAGCGCCCCACCCTTGCCGCGTCTTGTTTTGCGGCTAGGATGGGGTGCCTTGAGCCTCAACCGGCGGTCGTTCTTGGGATGAACTCTTGAAGCCGCCGGCGGCGACGCGCCCCACGCCGCGCAGCAGCGCTTTGATGGGCCAGCGGCCTTCGACGTCGGGGAAGAAGATCTCTCCGGCGCGGCGGGCTTCGGGGCGGTAGTACCAGCGCTTGAGCAGCGCCAGATGGCCCTGGCGGAGTGTCGGGCTGATCGTGGCGGACTCGTCCAACGCGGTTAGAGCGGCTTCCATGCGGGCTTCCAGCAGGCCGCGGGGTGGCTTGGCGGACTGGTCGGTGACGGGTGCAGAGCTTTCCGAAGAACATCCCTCAGGGGCTAAAGCCCCGGCTGCTATTGCGCCGTAGATGGCACGACTAAAGTCATGCCCTGACGCTTCTGGACCTTTCTCGAATATTCCCGCAACCGATGGTTCTGTCACCTCCGTGCTGATCCCTGATCCCTGTTCCCTGATCCCTGTCGCTTCCGGAATCGCCTCAATCGCCATGGGATGCGCGAAGAGCGACGTGGAGCCGGAGTTCTCGTTCTGGATTCTCATGCCTTGCGTCGAAAAGCCCTGCGGGCCGCTGAGCCGGCCATTTTCATATAGGAAGACAGCCACTTCGCCGGGGGTGGCGGAGGCTTGCAGGATGACCGCGCGCAGATCGGCCAGCGGACGGACCAGCTCGGCGGCGAGCGAGCGGACGCTCTCGACGCGCTGGACCTGGGCGTGAATGGTGGCGGCGGCCTCGAATTCCAAGTTGGCCGAGGCCGTGTCGCGCTCGCTGCGGAGTTGAACCAAACGGCTTTCGCCGCGCGTGGCCAGGAAGCCCTCGACCGCGCCAGCCTCCTCGGCATAGCGCTCGTCCGTGCAGCCTTGGTAGCAGGGGGCGAGGCACATCTTCATCTCGGAGTAGACGCAGCCGGGGTGGTCGGGCCGCGGAGCAAGCTCCTCGGTGCAGCGGCGCAGCAGGAAGAGCTTGAGGGCCTCGTCGGCAAAGCGTTCGGCGGCGGCGCGCGAGGGGAACGGCCCGTAGGACCAGGCTGCCTCACGCTGGCTGGGGCGGTTGGTCACCGTGAGGCGCGGATAGGCGTTGGAGCCGAGAAAGCGGACGAAGGACGGCGCGCCCAGGTGCATCCGTTCGAGAGCTTTGGGGCCGTAGATCGCCTCCAAAAGAGAAAACTGGGCGAGCAGCCCTTCAAACTCCGAGCCGGTCAGCCGCCAGCGAATCTGCCGCACCCGCCCGGCCAACTGCAAGCGGCGCGGATGCTTCTCCGAGGGCTGAAGCAGCCGTTCCAGCCGTCCGCGCAGATTGGGCGTGCGGCCGATGTACGGCTCAGCGTGCGCCTCCGCGCCATAGAGCGCAAAGACGGCAGGAGCCGTGGGCAGTTGCGCCAAAGCGGCCTTCGCGTCGGCGGGGTCGAAGGCTAGTGATTCGAGATCAACTGGCACGGCCATCGGACTCACGCTCCCGCAATGGTCATCCCGTCGATGCGCAGGGTGGGCGAGGCGATGGCGCCGCGGAAGACCAGGTCGCTGCCGATGGCCGTCACGTTCTTGAGCATCTCGGCCAGGTTTCCGGCGATGGTGACCTCTTCGACGGCGTGGGTCAGAACGCCGTTTTCGATCCACAGGCCGGTGGCGCCACGCGAGTAGTCGCCGGTGACGGTGTTGACGCCAAAGCCCATCAGGCTGGTGACGTAAAGGCCGGCCTGTATCTCGGCGATGATCTGCTCCGCCGTGAGCGGCCCCGGCTCCAGGTAGAGGTTGCCGCAGCCGATCCCCGGCGCTCCGGCCAGGCCGCGCGAGGCGTTGTGGGTGGATTTCATGCCCAGCTTGCGGGCGGAGTAGGTGTTCAGCAGATAGCTTTGCAGGACGCCTTTCTCGACGACGACTGTGCGCCGCGAGGGCAGGCCTTCGCCGTCAAAGGGCGAGCTGCCAAAGCCGCCCATGCCGTTGGGCAGCAGCATGGTGTTGTCGTCGATGAGGTTAAAGTCAGATGCCGCGATCGGCTCGCCCAGCCGTCCGGCGAGAAAAGACGCGCCCCGCCAGATCGAGTCGCCGGAAGCGGCCTCGAAGAGCGAGCCGAGCAGTGTTCCCGCCACCTCCGGCGCAAAGACGATGGGAACCCGCTGCGTGGCCACGCGCCGCGCCCCCAGCCTGCGCAGGGTCCGCCGAGCCGCCTCTTTGCCCACCGCCTCGGGCGATTCCAGATCCGCAACCCGCCGCGCACCGCTCCACCAGTAGTCGCTCTGCTTGCTGCCGTCCGCGTCGGTGGCCATCGGCGATACCGCGATGCCCGCATGGCTGGCGCGATAGCCGCCCAGAAAGCCGCGCGAGTTGGCCAGCGCCTTGCGCCCGGTGGCCGCCTGAAAGCTGCCGCCGTCGGAGTTGGTGATGCGCGG
>CAYVGW010000086.1:0-16925 GCA_964450895.1 uncultured Occallatibacter sp.
CAACTACCTGCTCCGCTTGCTCGGATGCTCAGATTAAGATGCGTTTGCCCTGGGAAGATCACTCCCTCGGCTGGGCCTAGCGTACCATCGTAGAATAAAATGCAAAATCTTCATCCGCGTTCCTAATATTCCAACAAAAGATCAACAAACCAAGAAGATAAAAGAAATCATACAAGTACAAGCCGAGAATGGATAGAAAAAAAGAGTTATTCAGAGCATTTCTCCGAATGGCATCGAGTAGCGCCGGCCTCCTGCACTCTAAAGCTATAGGAGAAATGCTCTAAGGAGGATGGACAAGGCGCCGGGTTCCCAGGTCTGCCTGGGAACCCAGAAAAAGCTACTTCAGCGGGTCGGCCGGCAGCATCCAGCCTTCCTTTTCGCCTTTGTTCTGCTCCTTCAGCCAGTCCAGCAGCGGCTGGAAGTACTCCACGATCGCCGAGGCGTCGGCCTTGTCGCTGCCGGTCATCACCTTCAACGCCTCCGGCCAGGGCTTGGATTGGCCCATCGACAGCATCGCATTCAGCCGCGCGCCGGCCTCCTTCGAGCCGTAGACCGAGCAGCGGTTGAGCGGCCCTTTGTAGCCCGAGGCCTGGCACATCGCGCGATAGAACTGGAACTGGTAGACGCGGGCCAGGAAGTAGCGCATATAGGGCACGTTGCCGGGAATGTGGTACTTGGCGCCGGGATCGAAGTCGGCCTCCGAGCGCGTGACCGGCGGCGCAATGCCCTGATACTTCTCCCGCAACGCCCACCAGGCGCTGTTGTAGTGCTCCGGCGTCACCTTGCCCGCGTAAACCTCCCAGCGCCACTTGTCGATGAGCAGACCAAACGGCAGGAAGGCGATCTTGTCCAGCGCCGTGTGCAGCAGCAGCGGAATATCGGCGCTCTCCGGCGGGACGGTGTCGATCAGGCCCAGCGTCTTCAGATATACCGGCGTCACGTTCAGCGCGATCGAGTCGCCGATGGCCTCATGGAAGCCGTCGTTGGCGCCGTTCTGGAAGAAGAAGGGCTGCTGGCGATAGGCCATCTGGTAGTAGTTGTGGCCCAGCTCATGGTGCACGGTGACAAAGTCGTCGGCGGTGGGCTGGAAGCAGGCCTTGATGCGCACGTCGCGGTCGTTGTCCAAATCCCACGCGCTGGCGTGGCAAACCACCTCGCGGTCGCGCGGGTGAGAGAGCATTGAGCGCTTCCAGAAGCTATCGGGCAGCGCGTCAAAGCCCAGCGACTTGTAGAATCCCTCGCCGTAGCGGACCAGTTGCTCCGGCGTGGTGTTGCGCGCCTTGAGGATCGCGCCCAAATCGTAGGGCAGGGGACTGGCGGGCGGCGCGACCACATCGTAGATATTGCCCCACTCCTGCGCCCACATGTTTCCAAGCAGATGCCCGGGGATCATGCCGTCGGGCCGCCGGGCCGCGTCGCCGTACTTCTCGATCAGCTTGCGCCGCACGTAGGTGTGCAGCTCGCGATAGAGCGGCTCGACCTGCGTCCACAGCCGTTCGATCTCCGCCTGAAACTCCTCCGGCGACATATCGTACTGCGAGCGCCACAGCGCGCCGGTATCGGCAAAGCCCAGCTCGCGCGCGCCCTGGTTGCTCAGCTCGGCCAAGCGGGCATAGTCGCCGCGCATCGGCGGGCCGATCTTGTGCCAGCCGGCCCAGAGCGTCGCCAGTTCCTTGGGGTCGCGGCTCTTGGCCATCATCGGTTCCAGATCGTCGATGCCCAGGCAGTGGTCTGGATTGGCGTCGGGGCAGTACTTTCCGCGGCCATAGGCGGCGTCGAGCTGGGCGGCCTTTTCGGTGGTTTCGGCGCGCAAAGCGGGATCTTGCGGCGCGGGCAGGCCGATGCCCAGCTTGAGCAGCAGCAGCTTGCGGGCGGCGTCCGGCGGCAGCGCGAGGCCGTCGAATTTGCGCGCCTCATAGATCAGCGCCGTCTCGCGGGCGATCATCCGGTCGTTGGCCGAGGCATTCAGCGCCACCGTGTCGTCGGTGATGTAGGTCTCCTCGATCCACGCGGCGCGGTTGATGTCGAGGTTCATCGCCGACAACTCCTTCTCCGCGCTGGCGATGAAGGCCAGGGCGTCGGCGACGGTGGGCTTGGCTGCCGGAGCTTGTGCCGGTGCGGTGGGCGGGAACAGAAGCAAACCGGCCAGCGCCGGCAGGACGAGAGAAATTGAACGGAATGTGAAATTCATGGCAAGGGAACTATAGAACATTTTTTAGGGTTTTGTAAGTGTCTTGGAAGGCTTCAGCGTCCTCAAACCGGTTTGTCGTTGGTCCGCGCAACTTTCTGGGAGGCCCGCGCTGCTATTTAGCCGGCAGCGATCGAGTGTCTCAAAATGCCTCCCCCCGTAACGTTACTGGTTCCTCCGCCCCGGTTGAGGAAAAACCCGGCGGGCTAAGGTCTATAGTGAAATCTGGCGGCTCTCACGACCTTGCTCGGGCGTGACGACAATCACTAGCAGCAACCGAATTCGTTCCCAGGCTTGGGAAGATGAAGCACCCGCGGAGCCTATCACGCGGCGTGTCCGGCAGAGTGCGCCTTCCGCAGGCCGCGCGTCCGCAGGCCCGCCCCCCGACAGGGACCAAGAGATTTTGCCTTCTGCCGAGCCGCGCAAGGGCGGTGGCCGCCTCGAACGTCCGCGCAATCCCTGGTGGCGTCCAGCAACTTCAGCCGGGCGCGTACTTCTTTTGCTGGCCGCGCTTACGGTGCTGGGCGGATTCGGCGCCTCGGCCTACCTGCTGAATAATTTTCTCGACCGTGACTCCCGCTTCCGCATCCGTGGAACGGGCAACATCGAGGCCAACGGCCTGACCGAAGTCAGCCGCGCCGAGATGCTGCCGGTCTTTGGCGAAGACATTGGGCGCAACGTCTTCTTTGTCCCGCTGAGCGAGCGGCGCAAGCAACTGGAGCAGTTGCCCTGGGTGGAGCGGGCGACGGTGATGCGCCTCCTGCCAGACCAGATTCGCGTCTCGATTGTCGAGCGCCAGCCAGTGGCCTTCGCGCTTCAGCCCAACGGGATGACTGGACTGGTGGACGAGGACGGCGTGCTGCTCTCAATGCCGGCGGCGATGATGGCCCAGCGCCACTACTCCTTTCCGGTGGTGACGGGAATCAACGCCAGTGAATCGCTCGACTCGCGCAGAGGACGCATGGCCGTCTACAAACGCCTTTTGGCAGAGCTAGACGCTGGCGGGCAGAAGATCTCCTCGCAGATTTCCGATGTAGATCTGAACGATCCAGAAGATTTGCGCGTAAGGATGCAGGACGATCCCACTCTTCTGCAAATTGGGCAGGACCACTTCCTGGAGCGTTATCAGCGCTACAAACAGAACATAGCCGTGTGGCGTCAGCAGCATCCTGATCTGGTGACCGTTGATTTGCGCTATGACCAGAAGGCGGTGTTGTCGATGCCTGCTGGAACCAATCTGGCGCAGTCTGCAGCGGAAGAGAGTGCGGCGTCGGCGGACAACTTAACTAAATCCCAACCCGGCGGCAAAAACAAAAGCGTCGCTAGGGTGGGGCGTCCGGCAACGGGAAGAGCCTCCGCGAAAGCGAAGAACGCTCTCAAAGCAGCCAAGATCAAGGCGAGGGACAAGAAGCGCGCGGCGCTCAAACGAGCCGCGCTGACCGCAAGCAAGCAAAAAAGCACGGCAGCCAGAGCTCCAGTGGCCTCTGCCGGGATGGGGCAGTGAGATGAGCCAGAAGCAGGAGAATCTGATCGTGGCGTTGGACGCCGGCAGCAGTTGGACCCGCGTGCTGGCGGCGGAGTTGGTGGAAGGTGCGCTGCGCTACTGCGGGCACGGCATGGCGCCGTCTGCGGGAATGCGCAAGGGGCTGATCGCCGATCTCGGCCCGGCTGCCAAGGCGGTGCGCGCGTCCATCGACCAGGCCGAGTTCAGCTCCGGACTGTATATAGGCGACTGCGCGGTGGGCGTGGGCGGGCCGCACATTCGCGGGCTGAACACCAACGGAGGCATCGAACTGGGCGGCCGCATGAGGGAGATTGACGCCGAGGATGTGCGCAGCGCCGTCGAGCGTGCCCGCGCCGTCGAGCGCCCGCCAGACCGCGAGATTCTCCATCTGCTGCCCCGCCAGTTCATCCTCGACGAGCAGCCGGGGATCTTCGATCCGGTGGGCATGGTGGGCAAACGCCTGGAGGTGGACCTGCACATCGCTACCTGCTCCGGCAGCGCGCTGCAAAGCACGGTGACCTGCGCCAACCGCGCCGGCCTGGAGGTGACGGAGACGATTCTGGAATCGATTGCCGCCGCCGAAGCCACGCTCTCGGCCGACGAGCGGGAGTTGGGCGTCTGCCTGCTGGACATTGGCTGCCACTCCAGCGACCTGATCGTCTTCTTTGAAGGCTCGGTGGTACATTCCGCCTCCATTCCGATTGGCGGACAGCACTTTACCAACGATCTGGCGGTGGGCATGCAATCCACCGTACCCCAGGCCGAAGAGCTGAAGCGCCGTCACGGCAACGTCGTGGTGACCGATGTGCCGCAGCTCAATGAAATTGAAATCGCCTATCCCCAGCCGCGCATCGTACGCCTGCGCCGCATCGCCGAGATCCTGGAGCCGCGCGCCTGCGAACTGATGCAATTCGTCAAGGAAAACCTGCGCCAGAATGGCGTGCTGGATGCGCTCGGATCGGGCTGCGTGCTCACCGGCGGCGGATCGCTTCTGCCCGGAATGCTGGATGTGACCGAGAGCCAATTACGGGTTCCATCGCGCGCTGCGCTGCCCGTGCGCCTCTCGCAAATGCCCGCCGAATTGCTCGATCCGGGATTTTCCGTGGCGGTTGGCATGATTCTCTATGCCAACCGCACCCGCATGAAACGCGATGCCGAGAAGCCTTCGCTGGCCTCCAAGGTGCGCGCTGTCTTTGCGGGAAGTTTTTAACCGCTATCATTCAAAGTGGTATGTATCAGGAGGACGAAGCCCAATGGATCAGCTGAAGAATGAAGGGGTAGAGATGCGCATTCAGTACCACGAGGAACCCATGCGCGGCGCGCGCATCAAGGTGATCGGGGTGGGCGGAGGCGGCGGCAATGCCGTCAATCGCATGATTCAGGCTCACATGGAGGGCGTAGAGTTCATCGCCGCCAACACCGACGTGCAGGCGCTGAAGGTCTCCCAGGCGCCGGTCAAGCTGCAACTGGGCGTGCGTCTCACCTCCGGGCTGGGCGCTGGCGCCAATCCCGACGTGGGCCGCCGCGCCGCGCTGGAAGACTCGGAGAAGATCATTGAAGCTCTCGAAGGCGCGGATATGGTCTTCGTCACCGCCGGCTTAGGCGGCGGAACGGGCACGGGCGCCGCGCCGGTCATCGCCTCGCTGGCCAGCGAGATGGGCATCCTCACCGTCGCCGTCGTTACCTGCCCCTTCGGCTTCGAGGGCAAGCGCCGCCAGCGGCAGGCCGAGCAGGGACTGAATGAGTTGCTGGAAAGCGTCGACACCATGATCGTGATCCCCAACGAGAAGCTGCTGGCCGTGGCCAAGGACACGGGCTTCTTCGAGAGCTTCCGCATCGCCGACGACGTGCTCCGCCAGGGCGTGCAGGGCATCAGCGACATCATCACCATCCCCGGCATCATCAACCGCGACTTTGCCGACGTCAAGACCACCATGGCCGGCATGGGCCACGCCGTCATGGGCACGGCCGTCCGCTCGGGCGGCAATCGCGCCCGCGAGGCGGCCCAGGCCGCCATGGCTTCGCCGTTGCTGGAAGAAGGCGCCATCGACGGCGCGCGCGGCATCCTCATCAACATCACCGGCTCCAGCACCCTCAAGCTCTCCGAGGTCAATGAGGCATCGTCACTGATTCAATCAGCCGCTCACGAGGACGCCAACATCATCTTTGGCGCGGTTCTGGACGAATCGATGGGCGAAGAGGTCAAGATTACCGTCATCGCCACCGGCTTCCGCGATCTGAATCAGGAGCGGCGCAGGCGCATGTTGGACGTGGCCGAGACCCCCGTGATCTCGACCCCGGAAGACTCCGAACCCATCGTCACGGTTCCGCTGGTTTCTGCCACTCCCGTTCCGGAAGCACCGGCTCCAGCGCCTCCTGCTGAGCTGGATCGCTGGCTCAGTGAGCCGGAACTTGAGCCGAATCCCGCCCCTGCCGCTGCGCCCCGTTTCCTCTCGCAGGAAGAAGAACCGGAAGAAACGGTCGAGCCGGAGGAAGTGGACGAGCCAACCTATTACTCCTCCTCCGCGGCGGAGGTCACCGCTGAACACTCCGTGCCTGCGGCCGCCGAGGCGCAGAGAGAGTTTCAAATCGAGGAGCCGGAGCCGGCGCTGCCGTCCTACCGTCCGAAGTTTGCCGAATTGGCCGAAGAGCCGGCCTATCCGCAGTACGTCCCGGAGTTCCAGCGCGACGACCGCGCTCCCGCAACGCCGGAGCCGCCGCAGCCCGCTCCGGCCCAGACGCCCTACCACGCAACCAATGAAAACACGCAGCCGGACCTCACCCAGCCGGATATTGACAAGCCGACCTTCCTGCGGCGGCTGGGCTTCTGAGAGCAGAGAGCTTGGGAGCATGGCATCCGCTGAAAATGCCTGTTGAAATCAAGCTCTGTAACAGGGCACGACTTCTTTCGTGCCGCAAATAACACAAAATGCGTGGGGATTTCCCCCGGCAAGAATTCCAACAAGGGAAACAAAACCAGAGTTCAGGCCAAAGTTACGCTGCAAACTTGAAGTACTTGAAATACTCCAACAATTTTGCGTGGTTTCAGGTATGGTAGAGAAAAGATGAGCAGTATTGATCGGGGATAGCGGCTTGGCCGATAAACAGCAAGAGCGTCTAACTGCAAAGCTTTATGCACGGCACTCCGAGAGTTGAGAGGAAACGAGCTGAATGAGTTTTTCCCGCGTACGGGTTTTTGCATTGGTTTTAATGACTTTCGGCCTGGGTGCCGCGGCCGCGGCAGCTTTGGATGCGCCGGCCATGCGGCATCACGCCAAAGCAACAGAAAAGCATTTGACGCTCTCTCATCGCGCCGCCGGCCATTCCGCCGCGACTGCCAGCGTCGCGCATAAAGCCGCGCCCGCCGGTGAGAAAGCCCGCCTGACTGCGCGCGGCAGCTCCCCTGCCATCGCACGCCGCGCATCGCGCCATCATCATTATTACGAGCGCTTTACCGCCAGCTCCTTTGCCAAAAGCGACCTTCTGGACGGCGATGTAACCGCCGGCGAAGATCCGGTTGTCCGTCAGGCGGCCATCGACGCGCTGGGCGACATGAACGGCACCGCCGTGGTCATCGACCCCTCCAGCGGGCGCATTCTGGCCATGGTCAACCAGAAGCTGGCCCTCTCGCCGGGAGCCGAACCCTGCTCCACCATCAAGATCACCGTGGCCATGGCCGCGCTCTCCGAAGGGCTGGTCACGCGCGACACCCCCGTCCAGTTGCCCGGCTTCCGCATGAATATGACCCAAGCACTGGCCAAGAGCAACAACCTCTACTTCGAGGCGCTGGGCCGCCAGTTGGGCTTCGAGCGCGTCCGCCATTACGCCAACCAATTTGGCCTGGGCGAGCTGGCCGGCTACAACATTGAAGGCGAACAGCTTGGCGTCTATCCCGATCAGGAGCTGCCCGCCGCCGAGGGTGGCGTAGGACGCATGTGCAGCTTCGGCCAGGGCGTTTCGCTCACTCCGCTGCAACTTGGCGCTTATGTCGCCGCCATCGCCAATGGCGGAACCCTCTACTACCTCCAGCACCCCACCACCCCCGAAGAGGCCGCCAAGTTCACCCCCAAGGTCAAGCGCACGCTGGACATCGCCCGCTACGTGCCAGAGATCGAGGACGGCATGGCTGGCGCGGTCGAGTACGGCACCGCCCGCCGCCTGCGCGCCAATTTCAACGAGCTGCCGGTCTTCGGCAAGACCGGAACCTGCTCGGACAAGGGCACGCGCTTCGGCTGGTTTGCCTCGTACTCCGATTCACCCCAGGGCAGTCTGGTTACCGTCTTCTTCCTGGAAGGCGGACGCCCCACCTTCGGCCCTCGCGCCGCCGAGCTGACTGGCGAGTTCTACAAGAACCTCTGGGACCGCAACTGGTTCGCCGCCAAAGGCCAGCAAGACGCCGCTTCCGTGCCCGCCGCGCCCAATCAGCAGGCGCAGCCGTAATCCGAAGACTCTCGATTTGCCGCAGTGTTCAAAAGAGGGGAATGCTTGATTCATGTACGGCGGGTGGCCCGGGTGCCGGGATGAAAAGTGAGCACCACCACTGAAGCTGGGTGGCCCAGGTGCCTCGCATTTGGGCACCTGGGAGACCATGAACCTCAGCAGGGATTGTTAGGGAGAATGGCAGTGGCACGGTCTCTCCAAGGACTGGGCTGGGGAGATATCCTTCTTTTTGACGCACTCAATCGGACGTCGCGGAGTTCAAGTCAAGTCGCATCCTGGGCTGTTGTCGTAGACACCAAGGCGGGAGCGCGGGACTTCTATTTGAATCACAACTTTCTCCCTCTCCCAAACCAGCCAGATCGTCTCTTCCTGCCTATGACGTCGATTGAGAATATCTTCAAGAGCCGCTAATCAAACCTTTATAGCTCTTGTACCCATCAAACTCGATCCGATTTCTCCCGTTGTCTTTGGCTACATAGAGAGCGCGGTCGGCGCGGTCCACCAGGGAATCGATGCTGTCCATTCCAGGCATGAACTGCGCAAATCCGAAAGAGCAGGTGACCCGAATCTGCTCGTCTTTGAAGACAAAGGGTGGTTCGCAAAGTGACGCGTGAATGGTGCTAAGGCGCTCTGGAGCGTTCTCCAGCGAGAGGCCGGGGAGAACCAGCAGCATCTCTTCGCCGCCGTAACGGCCGGCCGCGTCGTAGTCGCGGATCAAGCCAGCGATGCGCCGCGCATACTCCTGCAGGATGAAGTCCCCGGCCAGGTGGCCGTAGGTGTCGTTGACGCGCTTGAAGTGGTCCAGGTCGGCCAGCACAATGCCCAGCGGCGAGCGCTCCCGCGCCGCGCGCTTCATGGCCGTTTCCAGCGCCTCCAGAATGGCGCCATGGTTCAACATGCCGGTCAGAGCGTCGTGATGGGCCTGTACCTCCAGGGCGGCGCGAGTTCTGAGCAACTCGGCCTTCTCGATCTCCAACTCCTGCGTACGGCTCCGCACCAACTCCTCAAGCCGGCGCTGCCGTGCAAGATGGCTGCGCATCGTCCAGCGCCAGAGCAGGAAGAGCAGCAGAAGAACAGCAGCCGCCTCCAGCGCATAAATCGCGTTCGTACGCCACCAGGGCGGTGAGACGACAAACGAGACGCGAGCCGGCGAGGATTTGCGCCCGGTTCCCGCATCCACTGCCACAACCTCCAAGGTGTACTTACCCGGCTCCAGCGGCGGGTAGCGAAGGTCGTGCTTGGTCGAATCCTGCCAGTCTTCGCCCAAGCCTTCAATGTGATAGCGGAAGGTGACGAGCCCGGCCCGCGCAAAATCCAGCGTCGATAAGTGAGCCGTCAGGGGATGGTGGCTCCAGGGAACGGTGTTGGGCGCATTGTCAACAAGTAGCGTATCGCCGATGCGCACATCCCGGAGCAGCAGGGGAAGCGGGCTGGTGTCGAAGAGCCTCTCCGGATGGAGGATGTGCGAAGCGCCGCCGGAGGTTCCAATCCAGACACTGCCGTCGGTGTCGGCGAAGAACGCATCGCTGTCGATGTCGTTCCAGACCAGTCCATCGTCGGTGGTGAGGCTGCGCCACTGGCTGCCGTTGTAGACATTCAGCCCCTCATCCGTGCCGACCCACAGCCAGCCGTGCCGGTCGAAGGCAATGATATAGACGAGTCCCGAACCAAGCTGGGCGGCGGACCAGTGAGCTAACTCCTCGCCTTCGTCGCCGCGGATGCGGAAGTGAACCACTGGATCGTTCACCCCGGAAAGCCAAATCGTGCCGTCTTGCGCCAGCGCGATTTGCGCCGAGAAGGATGGCTGGTAGGTGGAGGGAAGCCGGATATGGGTCCATGCCGCGCCGCTGAGCCGATAAAGCCCCGAGTCGCAGATAAACCACAGATTCCCCTGCGCATCCCGCGCGCCCTCGTAGCATTTTCCCTGCGGCGCGGGCGGTTGAGGATGTTCCGCTCTGCGCTGTCCGCGCTCCTGGCCAACCGAAAAGAGTCCGGCCATGGAAGAGATCCAGATGCGCCCCTTCCCATCCGGCAAAAGATGAAAGACTCCGCTCAGTTGGGCAACGGTCTCCGCGTTGTGCGTCGCCGGATCGTAGTCGATCACTTTGCCATTGTCGCTTCCGTTCCACAGATGGCCGTCGCCGGTAAAGGCGATCGTCTGAATGCGGCTCATCGAAACGCCATTCGATCCGGTTTGCGGCGCAATTCTTCCCGTAGCGTGATCGATACGTTCCACGCCAGCCTCCGTTGCCAGCCAAAAATCTCCACGGGAATCGCGCGCAAAGTTCCAGACCGTGTCGGAGGTGAGCCCATTGGCCGTCGTCAGGCTCTCCCATTGGTCGTAACCGAGCCACCGGGCAATGCCGCGCGCATCCAGCCCTACCCACACGGAGTTTTGCCGGTCGAGATAGAAGCAGGCGATCTGGTTCGCGGGCAGATCGGCCTTTTGCCGGAAGACAGTCCAGTGGCCGCGCTCATAGCGGGCCAAGCCATTGCTCAGGTTGATCAGGATGCGTCCCTGCGGATCCTCAAAAAAAGAGGGGATGCGCACGCCAAGCGACGAACTGGCCAGATCGCGGTCCATTGCCTCGAACCGATGGCGGTCGGGATTGAACCGGGCCACATGCCCCTCGCTGCGCGCCCAAAGGTTCATCTCCCGATCCACGAAGAGCCGCGTCCAAGGCCCGGATGGCAGTCCATCTATACGGCCATAGCTGCGAATCTCTTGTCCGGCAGCCGAACAGATCTCCGTCCCGCAACCAAACCAGAGGCGGTCTCCGGCGAGCGCCGTGAGCGAAGCCACTTGGCCCAGCAGCGGATTTGCCTTGGAAGTCTCCAATGAATACCGGAGCTTTGCTTGCCCGGATATAGCGCTGGCCATGTAGATTTTGTGGCTGTTCACCAGATAGATGCCATCCGGGGTGTCCGGGTCCGCCGCCAGATTGTTCGTCAACTCGAAGGCGAAGTTTCCATCGCGCGAAAAGACCGCATGAACTCCGGAGTCGTCCATATAGAACAGCTTGTCGTTGGTGGAAACCCAAACCCTGCCCCCGCCATCTACGGCCAGCCCGGTGATATACGGCGAATTCGGTTCGAGGGGAATGTCGATCTGCTCAAAGCGGTAGCCATCAAAGCGAAACAAACCGCCGTCGGTTCCCACCCACAAGAGACCCTGCCGGTCCTGAACCATGCAGTGGGTGGCAAGATTCTTGAGTCCCTCGTGCTGGCCATAGTTATCAAATGAAAACCGTTGGGCAGGGAGGAGCGCCGCAGCCATCCCCAGGCAAAAGGCAACGCACCCGATTGATAGGAATCGCAGCTTCCGCATCCTCACTTCGGCCCTCCCTGCCAATATCGGCGCTTTTTGTCCGTCTCGACATAGAGTATCGCGGGGGATGAGGATTATCGATGGACAAATCTCCCCAGAGGCTGAGGTTACGTTCATTGTGGCACTCGTGGAAAGCGGCCTCTTTCTGCCGCCAAAAGCCGTACTATGAAGAGGGAAGCAACATCCTTTCAGGAGCAGCCCATGGCCTACGATGACTTGCGCGATTGGATCAAAACACTGGAGAAAGCCGGCGAACTCCGGCGTATCGGCGAAGAGATCTCGCCGGAGCTGGAAATTACCGAAATTACCGACCGGGTCTCCAAGGTAGTTGGTCCGGCGCTGCTTTTTGAAAATATCAAGAGCTTCCCTGGCCACAAGGTCTTCATCAATCAATTTGGCAGCGAGCGGCGCATGGCGCTCGCGCTCGGCGTCGAGCGTCTGGATGAAATTGCCGAGCGTATCAGCGGCCTGCTCAATCTGAAGGCTCCCGAAGGCTTCCTCGACAAGCTCAAAATGCTGCCGCAGTTGGGAGCGCTCACCAGCGCCTTTCCCAAGACCGTCAGCGCCAAGGACGCGCCCTGCAAGGAAGTGATTCTGCGCGCGGGCTTCGACCTCAACCAATTCCCCATCCTCAAGTGCTGGCCGCACGACGGCGGGCGCTTCATCACGCTGCCCTGCGTCCACACCAAAGACCCGCGCACCGGCAAGCGCAACATCGGCATGTACCGCATGCAGGTCTACGACGGCCAGACCACTGGCATGCACTGGCAGCGCCAGAAGGTCGCCGCCGAGCACTATCGCAACGCCTTGCGAGCCGAAGCCGCAAAACACTCGAACGAATCTCCGCTCCATGCAATGGTCGCCGCCATGGCCGAGTCGGCGGGCGGCGCGGTGGCCATTCCCGACGGTCCCATCGGCGGCCTGCCGCAGGTGGCGATGGGCAATCTGAAAGCCTCGCGGCTGGAGGTCGCCGTAGCTATCGGCACTGACCCGGTCACGACGTTTGCGGCTATCGTTCCCGCGCCGCCGGAGGTCGAGGAGTTCATGATTGCCGGCTTCCTGCGCGGCAAGCCGGTCGAGATCGTGCAGTGCGAGACGGTCGATCTGCAAGTTCCCGCCCATGCCGAAATCATCCTGGAAGGCTACGTTGAGTTGGGCGAACTGCGCACCGAAGGCCCCTTTGGCGACCACACCGGCTTCTATACGATGACCGACGAGTATCCGGTCTTCCATCTGACTTGCATCACCCACCGCAAGAATCCCATCTATGCCGCCACCATCGTCGGCAAGCCGCCCATGGAGGACGCCTGGACGGGCAAGGCTGTCGAGCGCATCTTTCTGCCCGCCATGAAGATGCAGATTCCGGAGTTAGTGGATATTCACCTGCCGGTCGAGGGAGTTTTCCATAACTTGATGCTGGTCTCCATCCGCAAGAGTTATCCCGGCCAGGCACGCAAGGTGATGAACGCCATCTGGTCGCTGGGGCAGGCCATGTTCACCAAAATCATCGTGGTCGTGGACGAGGACTGCGACGTGCAGAATCTCGCCGAGGTCGTCCTGCGCGTGACCAACAACATTGACCCGGAGCGCGACATTCAATTCATGCTCGGCCCGGTCGATTCGCTTGACCATGCCAGCCGCCTGCCGAACTACGGCTCCAAGATGGGCATCGACGCCACCCGCAAATGGAAGGCCGAAGGCTTCAATCGCCCCTGGCCGGCAATGATCGAGATGGATCGCGCCACCAAGGCCAAAGTCGATGCGATTTGGGCGAAGCTAGGGCTTTGAGGTGGAGGTTTCAATAACTTCAAGTAGCGCGAAGCTGCACAATTCAAGGATGAGGCAAGAACACCAGGACTGCCAGCGCAAAGCCCGCCGCGCTGGCGGTCGAGAGGAAGTTGACCGCGTCGTTGTTCAGCCAGCCGCGCCGTTCCAGGGTTGCGCCCAGCAGGCTATCGAAGAAGAGACCGAAGACGCCGCCCGCCACGCTGACCCCGAAGAGCACCAGCCCTCCGCCCAGCGCCCAGGCGCCGATGGCCGCGACAATGCCCGCGGCTGCCACGCCTGCCAGCGTACCGATGAAGCTGACGCCGCCGTCGGTTCCCGGCTCGACCCGGCGCAGCGTAGTGAGCATCCGCGGCCGCCCGCCCAGAACCTGGCCAATCTCCGAGGAGACCGTGTCCGCGGCAGCCTCGGCCAGCGCCGCCAGAGGGATGGCAAGGAGAATCGCCGGCGCGTTGGCGGCCGCGCGAATCCTGCCGCTTTCGATCAACCAGCTTTGCACGAAGCCGCTGGAGGCCATCGCCGCCACGCCCAGATTGGCCGCCACCTGGGCCGCAGTGCGCCCCTGGCGTCTTTCCGCGGCTTCCAGCGACTCTTTGCGCTCCCGGCCCAGGCGGGTGGACAGAAAGGTAAGGCTTACAACAGCCAGCAAGGGCAGCAGGGCCGTGTGCCATGGAGAATAGGGGAAGGCGCCGTTGGGGGTGAAGGACGCTGTGGAAAAGATCAGGCAAGCGGTGATGGCTGCTCCTGCGAAGGCCGCGCCAAGCGTGGCGGCGCGCAACTTCAGCACCACCAGTCCGAAGATCAGGCTCAGGCCCAGCGTCCAGACCGCCACTGGCCAGAAGAATTCCGCCCACCCGTGCGTTTGAAGGACCAGATCCGCGCCCGCAAAGGGCAGAACCAGGAGCAGCACCAGCTTGGATTGCCAATTCAGTTTGATTTGCGCCACATCCCCATCCTAAACCGCCGTGCGGCGGCGATTGTCGCAGAAGCGATTGTTCGCCTCGATACCCTTTGGCCTCTGCCGCGTCCAACCCATGGTCCGCTGATTTACAATCGCAAGGTAAGCAGGTAAAGAACTGAATGAGGCTTTTTCGCATGAATTTTTGCCAGGCGCGTTGGCGGTTGGTTCAGGCAGGTGTCGCCTTGGCGGCTACGGCTTTGGTTGCTGGATGCGGAAACAACTACCGTCCGACCATTGTACCCATTAGCTCCAGCGGCCCTGCCGCGCAGGTCACCTCGTATGCCGTGGTCGTTTCGTCCACTTCGGCCACCGCGGCGGGCAACGCCACCATCATCGATTATTCCGGCGATTCGATCATGGCCACGGCTCCCATCGGTCCCGGCCCAACCGCGTTTACCGTGAATACTGGTGGATCGGAAGGATATACCTACAACAGCGACGGCACCATCAGCCAATTCCCCGTCTCCACCTCCTTGCAGCAAAAGCTGGTGTTGTCCTCCACAATTCCGAGTACGGCAAAGCTGGTGAACCTGTTTTCACCCGCCGCGGGATTGTGGGCAGCGGATCTGTGCGGCACGGTCAATTGCCAGCCCGATATGGATGTTTTCATCGGGAATCCCCTCACTCCGATCTACAACATTCCGCTGGCGCCTACGCCGCTGATGCTGGTGGGAACCGGCAGCAGCGGCGGGCGCTATTTTGCCATCAGCCAAGGCGCTGTTTCCAGCAACGTGGCCTGCAATCTCGCGCCCTCGACGGTTGGCGTCAACGGCACGGTGACCGGAGTCGAAGCCTCCAACTATGCGACCGATCCGGCGATTCCGGTGGGCCTGTGCCCGGTGTATGCCTTGGAAAGCGCCGACAGCGCGCGGCTCTTTGTGCTTAACCGGGGAAGCGATAGCATCACCGTCATTAATACTTCTGAAAACGAGCTGGATGAGAATTGCCCGGCTACCAACCAGGACGGGCAAAAGATCAATTGCCCGGCGAATGGCACCCTGCAACTGCCGGCCGGCTCCGGTCCGGTCTATGCCGAATACAACTCGGCCACCAATCAGTTGGTGGTGGCCAACTACGACGGCGGAACCATCAGCGTCATCGATACCAGCCTGGACCTGTATGGCAACGACAGTCCGACCTTCGGAACCACGTTTACGATTCCGGTGGGCAAGAATCCGGCTAGCGTAACGGTTCTTTATGATGGCAGCCGCGCCTATACGGCCAATCAGGGCGACCAGACGGTGAGCATCGTCAATCTGAGCTCTCATACCATGGAGAAGACGCCGCTTCCTGTAACCGGCCATCCGCGCACCGTGGTTTCCACGCAGAATTCCACCCAGGGCAAGGTCTATGTCGCCTCCCCGGACAGCAACATCCTCACCATCATTCGGACGGATCAGGATATTGTGGATACGATCCTCCCCATGGTCGGCAACATTGTGGATGTGCGCGTCAGCACGCAGAACGGCACTGGCGGAAATGTCAATGTTGTGAGCCGGATTCCGGGCTTTGGCCAGCCCTGCAACCTGCCCGGCAAGGCAGCTACGGCCTCGCTGACTGCCTGCCAGGCCGTGCAATAGCGCAGTCTTTGAACGGATCGAAAGAGGACAGCCAAAGAGGTTTTTCTTTGAAGTTCTCCATTAGCATTGCCGGCCCACGAATCGTGATTCTGTAGCGCCGGCCTCCCGGCCGGCTGTAGCGTGGACCTCCCGGTCCACGCATGATTCTTCCCGGAAAAGCTCCTTTGGCTGTTTTCACGTTTGAATTTGGTCGAGCAGGCGGCTTGAATGGAGATGGGGGCGATGGCGGGAATCTCCAGCGGAGCAAAGATGCGACTCGACCTGCTGCTGGTCGAACGGGGTCTAGCCGCCAGCCGGGAGCGTGCCCGCGCCATGATTCTGGCCGGACGGGTTCTGGTGCGCGAGCAGAAGGTGGACAAGGCCGGCGTTGCGGTCCCCGCCGATGCGCCCATCCGTCTCTTGGGCGAGGATCTGCCTTATGTGAGCCGCGGAGGGCTGAAGCTGGCCGCGGCGCTCAAGCATTGGCCGATTGCCGTTGATAGCCGCGCCTGCCTGGACGTGGGCGCTTCCACCGGCGGCTTTACCGACTGCCTCTTGCAGCACGGCGCCGCGCAGGTCACCGCCGTCGATACCGGTTTCGGCCAGATTGCCATGAAGTTGCGCAATGATCCGCGCGTCCGCCTGCTAGAGCGGACCAACGCGCGGCTGCTGGAGCCGGGAGCGCTGGCGGCAGGGCAGGGAAGCGCAGAGCTTACGCTGCTGGTGATGGATGTTTCCTTCATCTCCGCCACGTTGCTGCTGGAGCCTGTCATTGCCGCCGCGCCGGCGCTTACCGAGGCCGTGATTCTGGTCAAGCCGCAGTTTGAGGCCGGACGCGAACACGTCGGCAAGGGAGGGATCGTCCGCGACCCCGAAGCGCATCAACTGGCCATCGATAAGGTTGCCGAATGCGTGCGTTCGCTGGGCTGGGAGGCGGTCGAGACGATTCCCTCGCCGATCACCGGCATGGAAGGCAACCGCGAGTTTCTGCTCTACGCGCGGCGACCCGTCTCTTAGCGTAGGGCAGCGGTGCAATCTCCAAATAGGCAACCATACTGCCGGAATCTCGGACCACACGAATACCTCCGAATGGATGCTTGGTTGCGGTATGCTGATTCCATGCACCGAAAACTCAAATTAACTCTTTTGGCGACTATCTG
>CAYVGW010000087.1:0-16834 GCA_964450895.1 uncultured Occallatibacter sp.
TGATGGCGTCGGTGAAGGCCAGTTCCACCTGCGATTGCTTGCGCATCGGACCAAGAATGCGCAGGTTGGAAATCAGCCTGCCGCGCGGCCCGACGATGGTCACTGTTTCCTTCGCTGCGAAGTTGCCTTCCTGATAAAGCGGGCGATCAAAGGTCAGCTCCGTGCCCGGCCCGAAGAGAACATCCATGTCTTCGCGGCAGACGTGCATGTGCCGCGAGGAGGTCTGCACGGAGAGCAGCGGCGCGGGGCCTTGGCCGCGTCCCAGATACTCCAGCGCCACCTGGCGCACGATCTGCTCGACCATCGAACGGTCAATCGTACCCGGCGTGATTGTGCTTCCACTTCTCATTCGCATTCCTAAAAATGTTGTACCGCGCATCATCAAAGATCTGAAAACCTATCTAACGAAAGAACTGTCATCCTGAGCGGAGTTTGGCGCGTTCTCTGCGACAAACGCAGTCGAAGGACCTGCGGTTGTTCTTCGACGCTAAAATCAACCACGCCCTTCGCCAACCACCCTCACCGTCTCGCGCGCGACAATCAACTCTTCATTCGCCGGAACAATCAAAATCTTCACCGCCGAATTCTCCGCCGAAATTGCGCCCAGCCCCTTCGCCGCGCGATTCTTCTCTTCATCCAACTCAATGCCGAAGCCGGAGAGATTCTTCAAAACAGCAGCGCGAAGTTCCGCGCTGTTCTCGCCGATGCCGCCGGAAAAAGTGATCGCGTCCACGCCGCCCAGCTCCAGCAAAAACGCGCCGATGTAATGCCGGATCGCGCGCGCAAAAACATCCAGCGCCAGCCGCGCCTGCCGACTGCCCGCCGCCGCGGCCTCGTCCAGATCGCGCATATCGCCGCTGGTTCCGCTGATGCCCGCAAGTCCCGACTGGCTGCCCAGAATGCGCGCCATCTCCTCCGGCCCCACGCCGAGCTTTTTCATCATGTGCAGCACGGCAAAAGTGTCCATGTCGCCTACGCGATTATTCTGCGGCAGTCCCGACTGCGGCGAGGTTCCAAAACTCGTGTCCACGGCCACGCCGTCGCGGAAGGCCGCGATGCTCGAGCTGCCGCCCAGGTGGCAACTGATGTGGCGAAGACTCTTTCGGCCCAGCAGCGCCGTCGTATGCTCGTTGGCCGCGCGATGACTGGCCCCGTGAAAGCCATAGCGGCGAATCCCGTACTGCTCGCGCCACTCGTATGGCGCGGCGTAGGTGGTGGCCGCCTCGTCCATGAAGCGATACGGCGCTGTCTCGATCACCGCCACCAGCGGCACGCCGGGAAGCTCCTGGCGAAAGGCCTGAATCGCAGCAATATAAGGAGGATTGTGCGCCGGAGCGAAAAAAGTGAACTCTTCCATCGCCCGCAGCAGCTCGTCGCCGATCAACTGCGACTGATTCAGCGGCCCGGCGTGAACCACCTTGAAGCCCACCGCGCCGATCTCGCCGAGATCCTTGAGCGCCTTGCCCTCGCCCGCAATCGCCGCAAGGCACCTGCGGATGGCGGCGGGGTAATCGGCGCACGCGCCGCCCGGCTGGCCGATCCGCTCGATGCGGCCCTCCGCCAGAACGCTCTCCCCCGGCATCTCCAGCAGCCGATACTTGAAGGAAGTGCTACCGATATTTGGGATCAAGCATTTCATTTGCATGAACACTTTTGAACACTCTTGAATTATTGTAAAGCATAACGTACAATTCTGGTCAGAGTCAAATGAATTTTTGAGGTTCATAGACGATGGCGGCCAATCCGGGACAATCCGTTGCCAGCGCTTCCCAGCAAGCCTCTCTCGCTCGCCTGGAGGAACTCGGCATTGTGGGCGCGGGGGGCGGGGGCTTTCCGGCGGCAGTGAAGTATCAATCCAAGGTCTCGCTGCTGATCGTCAACGCCGCCGAGTGCGAGCCGCTGCTGCACAAGGACAAGGAACTGCTGCATCACTGCGCCGAGCCGTTTCTGCGCGGCCTGCGGATGGCCATGGAACTCGTTGGCGCACGGGAAGCAGCCATCGGCGTCAAGGAAAAATACCAGGAGATCATCGAGGCTCTGGAGCGCGTTGTGCCGCCCGGAGTGCGCGTTGTGCCGTTGCCTGACGTATATCCGGCCGGCGATGAGTTCATTCTGGTGCATCTGGTCACGGGCCGCGTGATTCCTCCCGGCGGGCTGCCCAAGGACGTGGATGTCGCCGTCTCCAATGTCGAGACGCTGCTGAATATCGGCCTCGACCGGCCGGTGACGCACAAATATCTGACCGTGGCTGGCGCAGTGGCCAATCCCGTCACGCTGCGGGTTCCGGTGGGCATTTCCATCGGTGAAGTGATCGAAGCCGCCGGCGGCGCGACCGTGGACGATATGGGCGTGCTGCTGGGTGGCGTCATGATGGCCCGCCCAGCGGCCAACCTGGACGCTCCGGTCACCAAGACCACCGGCGGCATCATTGTTCTGCCCGTCGAGCATAGCTTGATCCGGCGTCACAATGCGCCGATGATTCAGGTCAACCGCATCGGCCGCTCGGCCTGCGATCAGTGCCGCTTCTGCACCGAATTCTGCCCGCGCTTTCTGCTCGGCCATCCCATCCAGCCGCATCGCGCCATGCAGTCGCTGGGCTTCGCCACCGGCGCGGAGGCGATGGTGGCCACGCTTTATTGCTGCGAGTGCAATCTCTGCACCCTGTACGCCTGCCCGGAGGATCTTGATCCCAAAAATGTCTGCGTGCAGGCCAAGCCGCTGGCGCGCGAACTAGGGCTGACCTTCAAAGGCGATCCCGCTTCGATCACGCCGCACCCCATGGCCGAATTCCGCCGCGTGCCGATGCGCCGCCTGATGGCGCGGCTGGGGCTTGGCGAATTCAATAATGTGGGGCCGCTGGTCGAACACGCCTTCACGCCGCGCAAAGTGAAAATTCTGTTGAAACAGCACGCCGGAGCGCCCGCGCTTCCCGTGGTCCAGTGCGGCGACCGGGTGCGCATGGGCGATCTGCTGGCCGCGCCGGAGCAGGGAAAACTGGGCGCGCGCATCCACTCGAGCATCGACGGCGTGGTGACCGTGGGTCGCGATGCAATTGTGATCGAAGCGTAGATTCTTTTCTTTGTTCCGGTATTGCGGCATCCAGGTATCCCACCCTAGCCGCAAAAACAAGAACGCGGCGAGGGTGGGGCACCCCAAGTCATTTTATTGTCTGTGAAAAATGCACAAGGTCAGAATCAAAGGAGCCAAAAACCATGGCTGAAATCACTTCTATCGGACTGATCGAGTTGGCCAGCGTGGCCACCGGCTTCCTGGTTCAGGATGTCATGCTGAAGGCCGCTTCGGTGCAGCTCTTGATGGCCCGCAGCATCTGCTCGGGTAAGTACCTCATCGTGGTCGCCGGCGACGTTACCAGCGTCCAGGCCGCGGTCGAGGCCGGCGGAGCAGCCGCCGGGCCATCGCTGATCGAGCGCCGCCAGATCGCGCGCGTACACCAGTCGGTTCTCTCGGCCATCTCCAACGCCGTCGAGATCGATCCCCGCCAGTTGCGCTCCATCGGCGTGATCGAAACCTTCTCCGCAGCCAGCATCATCGCGGTAGCCGACGCCGCCGTCAAATCCGCCGACATCACGCTGCTGCGCGTTCACCTGGCGATGGCTCTGGGCGGCAAAGGCTTTGTGCTGATGGCCGGGGACGTGGCCAGCGTGCAGGCCGCCGTCGCGGTTGGCGCGAAAGTTGCAGCCGAGGACGGAATGCTGGTGGGCAAATGCGTCATCGCCGCGCCCTCCCCGGAGCTCTTCCGCGATTACATCTAGGGAACAGGGATCAGGGAACAGAAAAACACTGGTTGGGGTTCGTGGATTCCCACCCTAGCCGCAAAAACAAGAACGCGGCGAGGGTTGGGCACCCAGCTTTTCCGCGATTCCATCTGAGAAGCTCCGCATCAGCGCGCGGCAGTCGCATGGAGCAGTTGCGAGGCCAGCGAGCAAAGCCCCTGGCGGAAGACCTCGCGGGCGGCTTCCGGAGTCCATGCGGCGGCATCCGGCCCGCCGTGCGTCCTGAGCAGCGCGGCCGTCTCCGCGGCGTTGAAACCGGCCACCGCGCGCAGCACAAAGACCACCCGCACCCACGCCGGCAGGCTCTCCAGCCACTCTCGCACCCGGTCGCGCTCCGGCCCGGCGATCATGCCTTCCAACTCTTCGCTGGAGATGCCCGCCGCTGCCAGATCATCGTCCTCGATGCAGACCGAGGCCGGCGTCAGTCCCGCCGGCGCGGCCAGACTTTCGGAATCGCGCTGGGCTAGCACCTTGAGCGCCGCCGCGCAAAGCTCACGCCGACTGCTCTGGCGCGCCACTTGCGGATCCTGGCAGACCGAAACCTCGGCGTTGGCCACCGCCTCTTCCACCAGCCGCACGCTCTCCTCGCCCTCGCCCACCAGCATCGAAGCCAGACTGTAAAGCCCGGCCGCCACCAGTTCGAAGATCGCCTCCAAGCCCTCCTCGGCTTCGGGCAGATCCTGCGGAATCACGGTGAAGAGCGTCGAGTTCGTTTCCTGGGGCATGGGGGAAGGCTCCTTCCGAGCAAGCGCCGCAAAGCGAAGAAATTGCCTTCTTCCGCAATCCAGCACACTGGCTCACCCTCTATCCTCAACCCATCGGGGGTGGCGGGTCAATCCTTGCCTTCCAGCCCATTCACTACAACAAGCGAAACGGCCACCCTGAAGGATGGCCGCTGCTTTCCGGTTGCTGCTTCTTACGCCGCCAGCTTGCGCTTGACGAGGCCCGCCAGACCGGCCAGGCCGCTGCCCAGCAGCAGGAAGCTGGAAGGCTCGGGGGTAGCAGCCGCGCCGGAGTTGCCGATGATCTGAAAGGTCTCCGAATTCGTGCCGGAGCCATTCAGATCATAAGTATCACCATACCCGCTCTGAACCGCATCCGAGGGGCCGTTGCTGGCATCCCAGAAGGCATAATTGCTTTCCGCGGTCACGGCATTCTGCAGTTGCAGGTAGTAAGTTCCCGCGGCCAGTGAAAGGCCGGAGAGGGAGATAGACTCCTGAACGAGATCAAGGCCCGCTCCAACATGGTCGGCTCCGAGATTGGCGCCAGTCGTCACGCTGACGCCCGTTCCCGAGCCATAGACGTTGCTGCTAAAGGCAGTATCCGTGATGAGCCAGTCTATGTTCGTCAACGTGTCACCCTGATATAGCCACGCAACGAAATCAACGCCGGTGAGGGTGGAGTTGGAGGCAAGAGTGAATGAATTAGAAACACTGTATCCGTTGTTGAAGGTATACCCGGTGTCATACCCGCCGCTGGTTGGCCCGGTGTTGTCGTACAGGGTTGAGTCTGCCACGGCGGGAGTGCTTGCAAACGCGGCCAGCAGAGCAAGGGAGAATGCAGAGAGGAAAAATCTTTTCTTCAAAGTTGAACCTTTCAAAGTTAGAATTGTGATTCGAGTCCTTCCATCCGATGAAGATAGGAAGCACGATTCTCACCCGAGCAGGATTCAGCTCAAACCACGAAAAGAAAGTGGTGAGGATTGCGTCCGCAGAGATGATCTTGATCTCATTCGAGCAATCCCCATGCCAAAGATTGATTTTTATTCATTTTCAGTGAAAGAGCGAATCAGCGCATGTCCATTGCCTGCTGAGTAATCCAGTGGTCCAGCTCACATAGGTTGCAGTACGAATTGTGGTAAAAGTGTGCAATAGATTGCATATAATAGTGGAAAATTTTAACTATTCGGTATTACGGTTCCCCGTGGAGCAGAAGCAAGATGAGTCCCATCGGGTAGGTGGTCCGACTCCAGCTTTGGCTGCATGCCCAACCGTCGCAAACGCACAAGAGCCACCCCGAAGGGTGCGATACAACAAAGCCCGCCTTACAGCAACTATGGAAATGCGCTACTTACGGTGGTATATCCCAGCTACGGTTTCACCGGCCCGGTGACGCTCTCCTGCCGTGCCAGCTTTACGTGGGCGGACTCCAGCTTCTTTTGCACCTTGGCTTGCTCGGCGGGGTCCACGTCGGCGGGAGAGGACTTGGCGAATTGCTTGAGGGAAATCTCCCACTGCGCGGCGGCCAGACGGATACGTCCAGTCTTCTCGTAAAGATCGCCTAGGTGGTCGTGGACGCTGGGATCGCTGGAGTCGCGCTCGACGGCCTGACGCAGGTATTGCTCCGCAGCCTCAAAATCGCCCATCTTGAAGTAGACCCAGCCGAGCGAATCGAGGTAAGCGCCGTTCAGCGGATCCAGATCGACGGCCTTGCGAATCAGTTTGAGAGCCTCGGGAAGCTGCTTGCCCCGGTCGGCCATCATGAAGCCCAGGTAGTTGAGGGTCATAGCGCTGGCCGGGTCCAGATCGAGCGCCTGGCGGAAGAACTGCTCGGCCGGCTCGTAGTGCTTCTGCCGCTCGGCCCATTCGCCGCGCATGAAGAGCAGGGTGGTGCGGTCTTCCGGCTTCACGGTCAAGGCCTCGGCTTTATCGAGAGCCTCTTCGGCCTCCTTCCAGCGATGCACGCGGACATACATCTGGGACAGTTCCAACCAGATGGGGCGATCTTCACTGGTGTTGCTCAGCAGGGTCTTGGCCAGCGCCAATCCCTCGTCGGCTTTGTTCAGATCGATCAACTCGCCGGCCAGCATCAGCTTCAGGTCGCGATCCTTGGGGTTGGCCGTGACGGCCTTGCGGGCGATCTCGACGGCGTTGTCAAATTGCTTGTCGTCGCGCAGGGCATCTACCTCAAACTGGTAGCCGCGCACCGCCTGCTCGCCGCCCAGATCGATCAGCTTCTGATAGACAGCAATCGCTTCCGTGTTCTTTCCCTGCTCGTGATAGACCATCCCCAGCCGTTCCAGGAAGATGGCGCGATTGCTCTTCTCCTCGGCGGTGTAAGCGCCGTTGGCGTGAGAGGTGAGATCCACCATCTTTTCGTAGACTCCGGCAGCCTCGTCGTAGCGGGCCAGAACATCCAGCAGCAATCCTTCGTTATAGCCGATCTCCAGCAGCAGCGCCTCGTTGTAGGCGGAATCGTGCGCCTCCGAGGGAGCCTTCTTGCGGGCCAATTGGATGCTGGCCAGCGCGTCTTCATATTTCTGCTGGCGGCGCTGAATCTCGCTGATGTGCACCAGCGCATCGACGTCCTCTGGATCAGCGGAGAGCAGCTCGCGGTACTGCTTGAGCGCCTCGTCGAGCTGGTTGTTGTTGAGCAGCGACTGAGCGAGCGAATCGCGTATACGCAGGTCACCCGGCTCCATATCCCGTGCGCGCTGATAGGCGGCGATGGCTTCCTTGTATTTTTTCTGCTGCTGATAGGCCGCGCCGAGTGCATTCTCCATCTTGGGGGTGCGGTCGGTGACCGGAACCGCCTCAAGCACCTTGGCCGCCTGATCGAGATCGCCGTTCTCGGCATAAAGGCGGGCCAGATTGAGCCTCACTTCTTCAGAATCCGGCTCGATGGCCAGCGCTGCCTCGAATTGCGCCACGGCCATCTTGGCGTCGTGCTTGACGGTGTAAAGCTGGCCCAGCACCATGCGATCCTGCACGCTGCTCGGCTTGAGCGCGACGATCTTCTCTAACTCCGCAATCGCCTGATCCAGCGGGTTGCCGCTGGGCGAGGCCGACGAGGGGGCGTTCTGCCCTTCGCTCAGCGCGCGCAGATAGATCCGCCCTAGAAGCTGGTGCGCCTCGACGTTGTCCGGGGCGCTCTTCAGCAGCTCGCGCACGGTGCTCTCCGCCTCTCGCGCGTTGCCCGCGTTGAAATAAAGATCGGCCAGCGCCAGATGCAATTGCGCTGAGTTCGGGTCCGCATTCAGCGCCAGCTTGAACTCCTCAACAGCCTTTTTGATCAGCTCGGCATGCCCCTGGGTGACGGCCTCCTCTTCATAGCTGCCGGCCAGCGCGGCGTGGTAGTAAGACTGGGAGCGGTCCGGCGCCGGAGCGCCGGCTTGGGTGAGGTCAGCTTTGGCCGGAGCAATTTGGATGGGGCTGACGATGGGCGTCTGGGCGGGCGCGGGCTTGGCCGGAGCGGGCTGAGCCTGAGCGGTCTGAGCGGACGCGGGCAGAGCCGTCAACGCAAGAGCCATTGCGGCGGAGAAGACGATACCAAGGGGCAGCAAACGCGTATTTTTTGTCATCATCCTGGGGATTCCGCGCCTTTTCAGCCTGTTTGTCGGGAGCATCGCCCTCCTATCCAAGGCCGTGAGGCAGCGCAGGCAGCCGGTGAGAGCAACTCTGCCTACTGTACAGACGATTCTAATTGCCAATGGGCTTGCGTGGCGCGCGAGATTTCAGGATTTTCCTGCCGCCGGCCTGGAATGAAGCGCGGCGGCGGGTGTTGCGAGTCATGAAACTGTAGCGCCGGTCTCCAGACCGGCTGTCGCGCGGACCTCCTGGTCCGCGCTTGTAGCCCCTAGGACGTATCATTTGTTCAGCGGCGCGGTTTGATGAACTCCACGCGGCGAAAGCGCAACGCCGTCCAATCTTCGTCGATGGCCACGGCGCGCACGGTCTCGAAGCCCAGAGCTTTCAGCGCCTCCCAGCCGGTGTCGCGGTTGAAGTCGCACTTGTACTTCTTGGACGCGCCCTTGGGATAAGCGAACCAGACGGTCGCATCGCCCGCGGCGCGCGCGGCTACCGGTCCGGCCAGAGCCTCCACTTCGCTTCTGCGCGTGACAAAGCCGAGAAAGAAGCCGATCCGCGGGACGGACTCGATATGGTGGTGGATGGTAAGCACGGGAAGGCGCGCAAGCTCCGGCTGAAAGCTCTCCGGCGCATGCAGAACGAGGATCTCCTGCTGATCCTTGAGGTTGAGTTTTTCAAAAATTTTGGCCATGGATTCTCATGGTAGTGGAATCCTGAAAATAATCTGCAAAAATCTTCCGGAAAAGCACAACCGGCCGGAGGAAAGGCTAGCCTTCCATTCCGGCCGGGCTGAAACAACCGCTCGGGCAGCGATGCGCCTCCACGGCAATAGCCGAGCGCTATATCCAACTGCACTGCAAGGACAGACTAAGTGACTGCGTCTCCGAAGAGGCAAAGGGCCAGCGAAGCACATCGGCTTCAGCGGTGGACGAATGGAAGGGCCTTCCATGGATCGTCCTGAGGCTGACAGCATTGCAGCTCGGATCGACAGTGGCTTTCATGCTCACGGCGCGGGTTAACTTCAGGATCGCCCCCTGCGCCGCCGCGGCTGTGTGCTTCCGCCTTACCAGGACGCGCCGCGCCCGGATAGTGGTAAGGCAAGACTCGATGAACTCCATGATCCCCTCCGAGATTGCCAACTTGATTTCTATATCGGAAGCCCGCGAAAAAACATTAGCGGTATTTAATAAATTTTTCCGCAGCCCTCCGCGCCGTTAGCACATCTGTGATTTGCCCAGCGCCGTCAGCGCAACAATGATTCACCCGCGCCGTAGGTCAGCGGTCATTCGCCCAGCGCTTCAGCGCTGGGTGAGCGCCACCAACAACCTATCCGCAGTTCCGGAGCGACGGCGCGAAATCCACTTGCGCCTCAAAAGTGGAAGCGATAGCGCAACTCGGCGGAGATCATGCGCGGATCGTTGTAGTGAAAGCCGCCGATGGTGACCGAGGTATCTTCGAGGACACGATGGTTGGTGACGTTGAGGATGCTGCCGGAGAGCTTCCAATGCTCGCCGATCTTGCGCCCGCCGGACACGTCAAAGGTGGTATGCACCGGCAGATACGGCCCTTGGTAGGGGCTTTGCGGGGCGTTTTGCATTCCGTTGGAGAAGCCGGAGCCGTAGTAGACATTGGTGGAGATCCAGGATTGCGCGGGCAAGTTGGCGGTGAAGCCGGTGTTGAGCGTCTGCCGCTGATCGTGGTCGACGGGGGTGTAGCTGGGACCGAGGTCGCAGGCCGGATCATCGGCGATCGAGCAGGTAAAGCCGCCGATGATGTTGCCGCGCTGTTCGGCGATCTGATTCGAGTAAGTCAGGTGGAATTGGCCGAGGCGGGCCAGTTCGGGCGAGCGGACGGTCATCTCCCAGGCGCGGACCAGCGCTCCATCGACGGCGATGGGGAAGTACATGTTGGATTCGCCGAGGTTGGAGTGATCAAGGAAGTTGTTGACGCGATTCTTGACGTTGGCAATGTCGAGCAGCCAGCCTTTGTAGGGGATTTGCAGGCCGAATTGATGCTCTTCGTCGCGCTCGCTGGGCAGCGGCGTGAACGCGTTTTCACCGCCCGGCTGCTGGCTGGCGTAGTTGAGGACGGAAGAGGAAACGGTCAGGATGGGCGCGGGCTGAAAGAAGTGGCCGTAGTAGCCGCGCAGAACCCAGCGCAGGCGGGGAATTTCGACGGTGGCGCCGATGCGGGGATAGATGGCTGTCTCATTGAGCCATGCGCGATAGATGGAGAAGCGCTCGCCGCCGAGCAGGGTGACGTATCGGCCCAGGCGGAGGTGATCGGCGAGGTAGAACTCGACCAGTCCGGCGTTGGCGCTGGATGAGGCATTGGGGGTGCTGGTTGCGCTGCCGTCGTTGACCTGCACGCCGAAGAGGTCATCTTCGGCCTGGAAGAAGGAGTAGAGTCCGGCGGAGAAGCTATTGGGGCCGGCTTCCAGGTGGGCATCTGCCTGTGCGCCGCCGTAGTTGGAACCCTGATGCCAAGTGGTGGAGACGGGCTGATCGGTGGGCAGCGAATCGTAATTGGCCTGGTTGTAGTGATAAAAGGGCGCGGCAGAGAGAAGCGCCCTGGGCGAGAAGGTATGCACCCAGTTGGCGATGAGGAAGCCGTCGCGCTCGGTTTGGGCGTCGCGCAGGCCGGCGGAGACGTAATACGGATTGCCTCCGGGCGGGGTCTCCTGCTCCCAGTCATTGGGATTGGGGTCGTAGGGAATGTCGAAGTAATCCTGGCGGAATTGCCCGTTCAGGCGCAGTTGATCCTTGGGAGTCTGGTTGCGGATGAGCGAAATAAAGCCGCTCTGGGAGTTGGTTGCATCGTGATCAATCGCGGCGACGGGCGGGGCTAGGCCGTAATTCGAGCGGGAGCCGTTGAGGCTCGCGTACCAAGCGTTCTTCTCCGAGTGGTCGCCGAGCGAGAGCTGCGCTTCGCCGCTGTAGAGATTGCCGGCGGAGACCAGCAGTTCGGCCTCGCGGTCGCGCTCGAAGCCGTTGCGGGGCAGGACGTTGAAGACGCCATACGTCCGGTCGCCGACCTCGGCGGCGTAACTGCCGCGCTGCGTCTCCAGCGCGTCGATGTCCTTGGGATCGATCTGCGGGCCGACGTTGGAGGCGATTTTGGTGTTGGGGATCGAAATTCCATCAACCAGCCAACTGGTCTGATGGCCGCCGCGCATGTGGAGCATGTCGTGGGTCATGTAAGCGCCGGGAACGTAATCGGTGATCATCTCCATGCCGATGGTGCGGCTGGCGCCGGGGGTCTGCTCGATGGCGGCGCGGGTGATGAGGGTGGTGGGCGTGGCGGAGTCGGTGGCGGAGAGATCGCCGGACAAGCCTTCGACGGTGACCGACTGCGTGGCCGGGGCGACGTCGAGCAGGATGTGCGCCACCGGGTTGGTGCCCGAAGCCAGGGTGAGCGGCTCGGTGACCGTGGCGAAGCCGGAAGCGGCGACGGTGAGGCGATAGACGCCGATAGGCGCGGGGGGCAGCGTGAACGCGCCCTCGGCGCTGGTTGTCGCGCGCACCATGAACGAGGAGTCTGCCGCCTGCAAGGCAATTTGCGCGGCGGCGACGGGCCGGTGCTGCGGATCGTGAACCACGCCATGCAGCGTGGCGAAGACCGTGCCGTGAGCGGGGATGGACGCGGCTGCGAGCAGTATCAAGGCTAGAAAAGAAATGCGCATAGGGAAAGAAGCCTCCTGAATCCGCGCCGTAGGCGCGATGGTGATTAGCCCAGCGTTTCAGCGCTGGGTAGGCGAAACCAAAATCCCCCGGAGTCCCGTAGGGACGACGCGAAATCCGCCCAAAACACGAGTTCCGCGGAATGAGTTTTCAGACGAGATTGGAGGCGGGAGGGCCGCGGCTGGCGCGGCTGCGGAGCTGGCTCAAGCGGGCGGCTGCGCGGCCGCTGGCGAACGAGAATGCCTGCGCTCGCGGAACCGGCAAGCGAGTCGGCGCGGTCGCCAGCGCAGGAGGCGGCACTGGGGTGGCAACCGTCGTGCCAGGGAACCAGGGGCAATGCGCAGGCGCTGTGAACGCGGGCGCGGAGCTGGAGGCTGCCTGTTCCGGCGCCATCATCGTGCAGTGGTGCGCGCCGTGGCGGCGGCAGCAGGCCGGCAGGCGCGATTCCTCGCTGGCTGGAAGCAGTACCGCGAACGGTCCCAGCCAGAAGAACAGAATCAGCAAGATGCCAACAACTCGCCGCATAGTGGACTCATTCTACCCAAATTGTCGCGTTTGCGCCATATGGGAAATGGAATGCCTTGCTCAAGTATGATCGGAGCATTGAGTTGTTTTTATCACGCATGTGAGGGGAACCACTTTGTCCAAAGTCAATGAGAACGCTTCGCCGCTTCAATCCTCCACCCCGGCCAATCCAGATTCCCGCCTTCAGAGCCCTTTGCGCATCGCGCTCTTTGGCTTTGGAACGGTGGCCAGTTCGGTAGCGCGGATTCTGCTGGAGACCAAGCCGGAGGGCCTGGAGCTGACACACATCTACGCGCGCAGCCTGACCAAGCGGCGCGCTGATTGGGTGCCATCGAGCGTGGAGTGGAGCGAAGACGCCGAGGCGGTGCTGGGCGCGGACGTGGACGTGATCGTCGAACTGGCCGGCGGGCTAGATCCGGCCGGCGGATGGGTGCGCGCGGCGCTCACGGCAGGCAAAAGCGTAGTGACGGCCAACAAGAAGCTGATCGCCCTGGAGGGCGTCGAACTGGAGCGGCTGGCGGCGGCCGGCGGCGGGCATCTGAAGTACGGCGCGGCCGTAGCGGGCGGAATTCCGGTGATTCCCGGCCTTGAGCAGGGGCTGGCCGGCGACCGCATCGTGCGCATCGAGGGCATTTTGAACGGCACCTGCAACTTCATCCTCAGCAAGATGGAGGAGGGCGCGGAGTACCAGCCGGTATTGGCCGAGGCGCAGGCGCTGGGCTATGCCGAGGCCGATCCGACGGAGGATGTGGGCGGATTTGACGCACGCGCCAAGCTGGCCATCCTGATGCGCCTGGCGCTGCGCGTGGCCGTGAATCCGGAGGAGATTGCGCCGCGTGCGATCACCCAGATTTCAGCCGTGGACTTCAGCTACGCGCGCGATCTGGGCTGCACCATCCGCCAAGTCGCTCGGGCCGACTGGGCCAATGGCCAGGTGGCGGCCTCGGTGGGGCCGACGCTGGTGGCCCTGCGCTCGCCGCTGGCCTGGTCGCGCGGCACGGAAAACATGGTCATTCTGAGCGGCCAATACGGCGGCGACGTGGTCTTCAGCGGCCATGGCGCGGGCGGCCATCCCACTGCCGTGGCCGTGGTCAGCGACTTGCTGGCCCTGGCGCACGGGTCAAGAAGGGTCGAGCTTCCGGCGGCGCCGTCGGCAGTGGACGGCGAGTTCGAGGCGCCGCATTACATCCGCTTCCTGGTCGATGACCGCCCCGGCATCGTCGCCGAGATTTCCGGCGCGCTGGCCAAAGAGAAGATCAACATTCGCGGCATTGTGCAGAAGCCCGGTTACCCGCAGCACGCGCTGCCGTTTGTCATCACCGTCGAGCCTTGCACCGGCTCGGCGCTGCGCCGCGCGCTCGACGCCATCCGCGCCCAGGATTATCTGCTCGAAGAGCCGCTGGATTTGCAGATGCTGGAGTAGGAGGCAGGGTTCTGTGGTCAGCTTTTTTCAGGGCATCGCGCGGCTCTGGCATTTCTAATGTTCCTGTAATCTCTGGGCCCCATCCTTGCCACGTCTTTTTTGTGTGACAAGGATGGGATACAACAATGCCTGCCTTACTGTAACTATGGAAATGCTCGAGCTTCTTGACAGCCGCTTCGATGGCTTTGGCCGAGCCACCCAGCTCAGCTAGAAGCCGTCTGCGGTTCTTCCTCCTCCAGCTTCATGCTGGACTGGTGGCGAAGATCGGCGCCGCGAACCCAGAAGATAACGTCGGTGGCGATATTGGTGGCGTGGTCGGCGATCCGCTCCAGATTCTTGGCCACCAGAAGCGCGCGCATCGCCTGCTGCGTATAGCGCGGCTGCTCGGCGATGAACTTGAGCAGGTCGTCGTGGGCGCGATGGTTCATGCGGTCGATCTCGTCGTCCATCTCGCGCACCTGCTCGGCCAACTGCACATCGCCATCCAGCATGGATTGCACCGCGGAGCGGATCATATGCCCTGCATACTCGCCCATGGCCGCAAAATCCACCGGCAGATCCACCGGCTCCATCTTCATCATTTCCTTGGTGCGGCGGGCAATGCCCATGGCCTGATCGCCGATCCGCTCCAGGTCGCTGTTGATCTTGATGGCCGCCAGCGTGAAGCGCAGATCGCCGGCCAGCGGCTGCTCCTTGGCCATCAGGTCATAGGCCATCTCGTCCAGCTCGCGTTGCGCGCTGTTGATCGCCCGCTCGTTCTGCTTGACGTACTTGCAGAGCCGCTTGTCGCGCTGCAGATAAGCATCGACCGCCGAATCGACCGACAGCTTGGAAAGGGCGGCCATGGCCAGCAGCTTGTCTTTGAGTTCAGCCAACTGGATTTGAAAGTGAATTCGAGGCAAGACAGTTCTCCCTCTATCGATTGTGCATCATCGAATGTTAACAGAAGAAGAATTTGCGCGCCGCGCTGCGCGTTCCGTCTCATGATCCGCAATAAAAATGTAGCGCCGGTCTCCAGACCGGCTGTCGCGCGGGCGTCCTCGCCCGCGCTTGCCCATGATTCAGAGAAACCACGAACCTCAATCCGCCGCGCCGAAGGCACGTATACACATTACAAGTGGCTTTTGAAAAAGTAAACAAATACGTGTATCATCGGTCGAGAGCATCAAGCGCCAGCTCGGACTGAAGGGAGAAAAGTGATGTTGTGCTATGCCGCAAAGTTGACCCCTGGCCTTCCGGAAGAGGGCGGATACACTGTAACCTTCCGCGATGTTCCCGAAGCGATTACCGACGGCGAGACGCTGGAAGACGCTCTCAAATATGCAGCCGAGGCTTTGGAGCTGGCGCTGGAGCATTCCCTGGACGAGCGCCGCATGAGTCCGGCTCCCACTCCAAAACAGGAGGGGGAATACCTCATCGCATTGCCCGCCAGCCTCTCGCTCAAATGCGCCCTGCTCAATGAGATGATTCGCCAGGATGTGCGCCCGGCGGAGCTGGCTCGGCGCCTGAAGACGAGCAAGCAGGAGGTCAACCGCCTGACCACGCTCACCCACGCCACCAAGGTGGACCGCATCGCCGATGCCTTCCATGCGCTGGGCAAGGAGCTTATTATCAAGGTCGCGTAGTTGGCCTAGAATCCTTACACCTTCGCACAAGTAAACGAATTTATTTTGGCTTCTGTACGGAAAAACTGTGTTTTCCAATAAGGAATTTCAATATCTGAATTTATTTTCAATAACCATTCAGGTACTCCGGCGTCAGGTTTCACACTTTCAATGTCACAGCATTCAATGATTGACCACGGCAAAGGTCTGCTCATTAAAAATTTTTCTGCGAGATCTTTACAAACTCCATTAGATTGTCTCAACTTAACTGGAAAAACATAATTTGATGCTGGAGTCGGATCGTCAACAATTGGCACTATTCTTGTTGAGAAATACCGAATACCATCAAAGTTTGACTCATTACGAATCCATTGCAATAATAACTGTGGAATGATGTATTCAGGGATGAAAGAGCTGTTCTTATGCATTACACGAATTGAACAGGCTGCGAGGAGTGGCCAGCAAATCGCATACGCAAGTACTATCGAAGAAAATGGGCATTTAGTTTCGAGAGAATCTAATCTATCTTTCATAATCTCACCAATACACTTCGGAGGAAACCCAAAATCCAATATATGGAGCTTCTTATCTGGAACAGCTCTGTACCGTGAAATCTGCATATCTTCGAATCGCGGCCGAGATAACTCTTCCCAACATATCCATATAGATCCACCGAGATAGAGTGATGGTAGCCCAGAAATACTGTAACGCATTGGTCCTACCAAATGCCGTTTCTCGAATGGAATGTGGAAGAGATCACGCCTTGAGTAATCCGATAGGTTTCCCAAACGAACTCTATATAGATACTGAAGTTCCTCATTCGTATTCATCGGATTTCTCCATTCCTCTAACCATGGGAGAAATTTATTGATCTCCAGGCTGAACTGGGAATAAGCCTTGTGTGGGGCACCATCATAGTAATATCCCAAAGCCGATATAATTGATTCACAAAGTTCCTCAATCGTTGAACGATTTGCTTTTAGCTGCGCAGTAACCCAGTCATTTCCCGTTAGAAGGTCTACTTGGATAATGAATTTTTCGAATAGTTCTCTAAGAAACTTCTCGAAATCTTCTTCGAGACGATCCATCGGAAGACCGAACAATTTACTGCAAAAAAGTTCGACAATTTTCATCGATATCATACTACCACATAATCCTCAACGTTAATTCCGCAAACATCCATTTTTCATACCAAAGTCCGCCGGCCGCACCGCAGGTGCTTGACTTGTACGGTAATACCGTACATCATGAATACGTGAGGCGCCATGCAGCTTGTCCGGTTTCGCCACAAGGGTCTGGGGCAACTTTACGAAAATGGAAACGCCCGGTCCGTACCATCCGCCATGGCCGATAAGTTGAACAATCTGCTCTTCGCCATGGAAACCGCCGAGACGCTGGAACAACTCGGCAAGTTCCCCGGCTGGAAGCTGCATCCGCTCAAGGGCGACCTGAAGGGATTCTGGAGCCTGACCGTAACCGGAAACTGGCGATTGATCTTCCG
>CAYVGW010000088.1:0-16801 GCA_964450895.1 uncultured Occallatibacter sp.
CAAACCATGTATCGTCGCTGAAGCGCGCCCGCCAGACCGTAACCCGCACCGCGGTGAACCGCGCCAACCGCAGCCGTGTGCGTACCAGCCTGCGCGATCTGCGCGAGGCGCTCACCCAGGGCGACGTGAAGGCTGCCCAGGAGCAGTATCGCTCCACCGTCTCCACCCTCGACAAGAGCGTGCAAAAGGGCATTCTGCATGACAACACCGTCTCCCGCTACAAGAGCCGCCTGAATGCGCGGCTGAAAGCTCTGGTTCTGGCCAAGGCGTAGCGCGAATTTTTCTCTGAAAAACGGCAACAGCCGGGAAGCTCTCCCGGCTGTTGCTGTTTTTTTGTGCAGTAAATCCCGCTCCGCAGGCGCAGCGGTTATTCGCCCCGCGCTTCAGCGTAGGCTTGGCGTACCAAAAATTCTTCCGGAGTCCTGCCAGACTCGGCCAGCCGGATTCCTCAAAACTCGTAACGCAGGCTGAAGACGGGGTAGCGGCCAATCTGATCCACCTTGGTGATGGGTTGTCCGGCGCTGTTGCCGCAGCCGCAATCGGTCGTGAAGTTGTTCAGCCAAACGTACCCCATCAGATTGCCGCGATTCAGGAGGTTTTCCGCGCCGGCATGGAAGTCGATGACGCCTTTTTTCGTGCGGAATCGGCGCTCCAGTTCCAGATCAAGACGATTGTAGAGCGGTCCGCGCAGGGCATTGACGCGGGTCAGGTCGTAGATGCCACGGCTCTGGGCGATGGAATCCGTCAGATCGAATGGCGTGTAGGGGTGGCCGCTCGAAACCGAATCGCGCAGATCCAACTGGAAGCTGTGCGGCAGGCGGAGATTGCCCGCCGCATTGAGAGCAAAGGGCGTGTCGTAGTTGCCGGGGCGGCGGAGGCCGTCCAGGGCGCGGTAGGTGGACTGCGAGCGGGCGGCCGAGACGGTGCCTTGCAGGCGGCTGCGCCAGTGCGCGCGCAACGCCACTTCCAGTCCACGCGACTGGGCGCTTCCGGCGCTGGTCAGCGGCAGCCAGACAAACTCCTGCCCCAGCGTATCGACCATATTGGAAAGCATCAGTTGCGGGTATTCCGTGGAGACGGCCTCGCGGCGGTAGTTCTTCTGATAAGCCTCGGCGTCCAGCGTGCCCCAGCTTCCCTGCCAGAGCCTCATGCCCAGCGCCGCCTGGCGGGCCTGAATCGGCTGCAAGCTGCGATTGCTCGCATAGCTGATCATGTCCATCATCGGCGGGAGTTGCGAAGAGAGATTCAGCGAGCCATGCAGGTTCTGACGGCTGTTGAGCTGGTAGGCCAGCGAGAGGCGCGGGTCCAGGGCGTATCCGCCGGTGATCGCGAAGCTCTCCGCGCGCACCCCGGCCAGCAGCTTCCAGCGCGTGCCAAAGCCGCCTTCGGCGCCTACGAATCCCGCCGTCTGGCCGGTAGAGAATTTGCGCTGAAAGTTGGCGGCGTCCGAGCGGGTTGTATCGGCGCTGAAGGGAGATAACTGGCCGATAGGCTGGGCGACGGAGTCATCCGGAGTCATTAACTTGCCGCTGAGACCGGCGGAGACCAGCCAGCCATGGACGTCGGCGCGCAGCTCGTAGTTCAATGCCGAAAGCCCGTCACGTGAGTCTTGCGCGTAGGCCGGGGTCACCGAGACAGACTGGCAGTTTCCGTTGCTGTCAAGATAAGCGCCGAATTGCTGCTGCTGGCCGATCTTTTGCTGGGTCAGCGAGGAGCTGGCGGTCAGATTGCCGGTCATGCGCGGGGAATAATTATGCCGCCAGTTGAGGGCTTCAGTCGAGCGCCAGCCCGAGTACTGGGTCTGAAAGGCGCTGGTGGCGCCTACCACCTGACAGGGGGTCATGGCGATGGAATCAGCGCCGCTCAAGGTGAAGAAAGAGAATGAATTCCGCTCGCCGGGGTCCAGTTCCAGGCGGGTCATGGCATTGGTATACGTGGGAACGCCATTGATTCCGATGTCGTTGGTGATGAGATTCAGAACGCTGCGGTGGGCGGAGAGAAGGAAGCTGCCCTGGTGCGCCAATCTGCGCTGGTAAAGACCTCCCGCGCCGGCGATGCCCACGGAGAGATTGCCGGCTTGGGGTACATCCGCCAGTTCCCGCGTATGAATCTCGATCAGCGAAGAGAGGCGGCTGGCGTAGCCGACGTCGTAGACATCGTCGCGGATGTCCATGCTGCCGACAGCAGTGGAATCAATCATCGAGGTAAAGCCGCCATTCGATCCGGAGAGGGAAAAATGATTGATATTCGGCACCTCGACACCATCGACGACAAAGAGGTTTTCCGTCGGATGGCCGCCGCGCACCAGCACATCGTTGCTGAGATCGGAGCTTCCGGTGACCCCAGGCAGGAGTTGCAGGTAGCGGGAAAAATCCCCGTAGGTTCCCGCCGCGGAGAGAATCTCCGCTTGGGAGACATTGGAGACGGGAGCCAAAGGATTCTGGATCCGGGCGTCGTTGGCTACAACTTTCAACGTGGTGGATACTTTGGAAATGCCCGCGGATGGCCCGGCGGAGCTGCTCTCCGCGGCATCCGCGCCCGCGGCGACCTCATGGGAAGCGGCTGGGGTCATCGTCGCCAGAAACTGAGCGGGAAGGAGCGCGGGATGCGCTGCCAACACAAAAAGAAGCGTCCAGTAGATAGTCTTTCGGCTCATGTATTCACCGCGCAAAGAGAAATAGAATGGATTGCTTGCGGCGAAAAGTCAGGCGTAACTGGTCCGTCGCATTCACGCAGCGCGGGAGTTAACAGTCTTAGTGGAGGAGGGCAATTCCGGCGCTTGATTGAGTTAGCAATCTCTAATTAAGTGTCGCCTGAATCAGACTAATTGGAAATATCTCATCTGTGCGTGATTTAGTAATGTGCGTTGCGTTCCGCGACAGCATCTTGGAGCCACATTGATAGTTTATGAGGCTGAAGTAATCGAAGTTATCACGAGAGGTAATCGCTCCATCCATTACTCGCGAATTTTTGAGCTTGGTTATTCCAACCGCTCGAAGATAGCCGCTGCGCCCATGCCTCCGCCGACGCACAGGGCCACCATGCCATAGCGAATCTGGCGGCGGCGCATCTCGGCCAGCAGCGTTGCGGTGAGCTTGGCGCCGGTTGCGCCGAGGGGATGGCCGAGAGCGATGGCGCCGCCGTTGACGTTGGTGCGGCCAGGGTCCAGATCCAGGGCGCGCAGGACAACCAGCACGGGCGCGGCAAAGGCTTCGTTGAGTTCGATCAGGCCGATCTCGTCGAGGGTGAGCCCGGCTTGGCGGAGCGCCTTGGGAATCGCGGTAGCGGGGCCGATGCCCATCTCCTCCGGCAGGCAGCCGGTGACCGCATAGGTCACCAGACGCGCCAGCGCCGGGATGCCCAGTTGGCGAGCGCGTCCGGCTTCCATCAGAATTGTGGCGGCGGCGCCGTCGGAGGTCTGCGAAGAGTTTCCGGCGGTGACCGAACCCAAGCTCCGAAAAGCTGGCTTGAGCTTGGCAAGCGCTTCGAGCGTGGTATCGGCGCGGGGGCCTTCATCGGCGGTAAGGATTCGAGTCGAGTCGGTCGGCTGTCCAGTCTTCGTTCCGGCCACGGAGCTGCTGATAGGGACGGGAACAAGTTCGTCGTTGAAGCGCCCGGCGGCCTGCGCGGCCAACGCCTTCTGATGGCTCAAGAGGGCAAAGGCGTCCTGATCTTCGCGAGAGACTTTGTAATGGAGGGCGACGTGCTCGGCGGTGAGGCCCATGGAGAGCAGCGCGGCGGGATAATGTTTGGCGAGCCAAGGGCTGGGACTGGGCTTGAGTCCGCCAAAGGGGATCATGCTCAGCGACTCGACGCCGCCGGCGAGGACGACGCGGCAGTCGCCGGCGCGGATACGCAAATCGGCCTGAGCGATGGCTTCCAGGCCGGAGGCGCAGAGGCGGTTGACGGTGGCGCCCGGAACTTCCACCGGCAACCCCGCGAGCACGGCAGCCCAGCGCGCCAGGTCCATGCTCTGTTCGCCCTCCTGCTGTGCGCAGCCGAGGAGGACGTCGTCGATTTCGCAGGGGGCGAGGGCTGGAATTCTATCCAAAGCTCCGCGCAGCGCCAGGGCCGCCAAGTCGTCGGGGCGGGTAGTGGAAAGAGCGCCTTTGGGGGCGCGGCCCACCGGAGTGCGAACAGCGGCGACCAAGACGGCTTCAGGCATGAGTTGTTCCTTTGGATTCTGTCAATTTGGCATTTCCAGCACGATCCAGGCGCTTTTCAGATAGTAATGGTAGACCGTACGGAGGTCGATGAGGGTATCGGCCAGGGCGTCGTGGTCGAGGAGCGCGGGACGGTGGAGGAGGCCGATCTGGGCGGTGTGAATCTGCTCCGGCGTGGCGGGATCAATAGCCCAGTTGAAGCCGAGAACGCCCGATGCGTCGTGAACCTGGAGGCGTTCAGTCTCCGGCGCGGCGGCCAGCACTTGCACGCTGTCCGGGGCGCTGGCAAAGTACACCAGCAGCGAGACCGTTCCCCGCTCCGCGCAGAGGACGGCCCAATCGGAGGAGCCGGGGCGCTCCAGGCTGGCATGAATGACATTTTCCGGATGATGGGCCTCGTAGGACTGCGGAATCAGGCAGTTCCGGCGATTGAGCTGGGCGGCGAATAAGGCCGGAAGATCAGGAAAGGAGCTGACCGGCAAGTGGTGGATGAGATACGGGATAGAGCGTCCAGCAACCGTAACCTGGCCGGATAGGTTGAGCGGCGCGGGAGGCGGCTGTTGGGCGGGGAGCAGCGAACAGGCGCAGAGTAATGCTGCCGGCAGGCAGATCCTCAATTTCCGTGCCACGCTGACCATAATTCCCTCACGGGCTAAAGCCCCACATTTATTTTGAACCATTTGCGGCATGACTAAACAGGCTGCGGAAAAACTGGGTATCAGGCCTGTTCTGTATCAGGGCACGACTTTAGTCGTGCCGCAAGCGACTGATAATAACGGTTGGGCTTTAGCCCCTTCGGGATGTTCTTCGAGTTTTTCACGCAAATTCCGGCCTTTTTCCGCAGCCTGTAAAGTCATGCCCTGACGCTTGCAAACTCCGTGAAGTTTTCAGCAATGCAAGGAACCTTCATTCTTCATCGGGAATTGCATCGCCGATCAACGCTTCCATCCATTCCGATGCTTCTGCTTCTTGTTCGGCGTCATTTGCCATTTGACGGTATCCTTCCAGCAAATCTGCATGATTTGTCAGACTATCGTAAGTCTCAATGATGGCGCCGTCCATCCCATTCTCCTCTAACTCATCATCGGTCCTAATCGCTCCGATCACCAAATCAATTCCGCGGCGGTTTCCCGGTTTTCCGTGTAAAGGCGATGGGCTCCTCGGTTTTTGATCGCCGGATTGGGATCAGCTTACGGCATCCAGCAATGCGCTGAGGCCCTTCATGTCTTTGACAACAATGCGGCGGGCATCCACTTCCAGCAGGCCCTCGGCTTGCAGGCGCATCAGGTTGCGGGAGATCAACTCGCGCACGGTTCCCAACTGATTGGCCAGCTCCTGATGGGTCGAAGGGAGTTGAAATTCGACGCCGCCGGCGGCTGGCGCGCCTTGGGTTTGGGCCAGCTTCAGCAGCAGGGCGACCAGGCGCTGGCGAATGGTGGTGAACGAAAGCTCCTCGATGATGCCCACCAGGCGGCGGAGGCGCGCGCCGACCACCGAAAGCACCTTGAGCGCGACCTGCGGATGTTCCAGGCAGTAGCTGTGAAAGTCGCGCTGGGAGATGAAGGCGATCTGCGTCTCTTCAATGGCCACGGCAGAAGCCGGATAGACGCCGCCATCGAAGACGGGCAGCTCGGCGACGGATTCGCCGGGTTGATTGACGGCCAGAACCTGTTCGCGGCCATTGACCGAGGACTTGAAGATGCGCACCTTGCCGCTGGCGATGATGTGCAGTCCGTGGCAAGGCTCGCCTTCAGAGAAGAGCAGTTCGCCGGATTGGAAGGGCTTGCGCACAGTGCGGGCGGCCAGGGTGCGCAGTTCCTCGGCGGAAAGCTCGGAGAAGAGGGCGGTGTCGCGCAGAATCTCGACAATATCGAAGCGGAGAAGGCTCATTCCGTGGATTGTATCAGTTGCTAAGCGCGTCCCACCCTGGCGACAAAATCAAGAACGTCGCGAGGGTGGGGCGCCCAATTCCATGCGAATATCAGGCAAGCATCGCGGCCAAATCCGCATCCGCCGTGGTGATGGCCATCAGGTTGAACTTCTCATGGAGCAGCGCAAGGACGGCGGGCGAAAGGAAGGCCGGCAGCGTTGGCCCGATGCGGATGTTGCGCACGCCTAGGTGAAGCAGCGTGAGCAGAACCGCGACGGCCTTCTGCTCATACCAGGAGAGAACCAGCGAGAGCGGCAGATCGTTGACGCCGCACTCGAAGGCCTTGGTCAGGGCGAGTGCGATCTGTAGCGCGGAGTAGGTGTCGTTGCACTGGCCGATGTCCAGCAGGCGCGGCAGGCCGCCGATGGTGCCGAAGTCGAGCTTGTTGAAGCGGTACTTTCCGCAGGCCAGCGTCAGGATGAGGCAATCGGCGGGAATCTTTTCCGCCAGCTCGGTGTAATAGCTGCGCCCGCTGCGCGCGCCGTCGCAGCCGCCGATCAGGAAGAAGTGGCGAATGGCGCCGGCCTTTACGGCATCGATCACCGTACCGGCGACGCTGAGGACGGCCTTGTGGCCAAAGCCGACGGTGATCTCTTCGTCGCCGCCATCCTCGGCAAAGCCGGGGGCAGCCAGCGCCGCCGCAATCACCTGGCTGTAATTCTGATCGGCGATGTGCGTCACTCCCGGCCAAGCCACCATGCCGGAGGTGAAGATGCGCTGCTTGTAAGCCAGCTTTGGCTCCTGGATGCAGTTCGAGGTCATCAGGATTGCGCCCGGAAATTCATTGAACTCCTCGGCCTGATCGACCCACGCCCCGCCATAGTTTCCTGCAAGATTCTCAAAGGCCTTGAGCTTCGGATAGCCGTGGGCGGGCAGCATTTCGCCGTGGGTATAAACCTGAATGCCCGTGCCCTTGGTCTGTTCCAGCAGCGCATAGAGGTCGTGCAGATCGTGGCCGGAGACCAGAATCGCCTTGCCCTTGCGCGCGCCCAATCGTACCTTGGCCGGCTGCGGAGCGCCGAAGGTCTCCGTATGCGCGTGGTCCAGAATCTCCATCACGCGATAGTTCAACTCGCCGACAGCCAGCGCCATGCCCAACAGTTCTTCGGCAGTGGGGGCAGGATGAGTGAGGAAGTCGAGAACTTCGTGAATCTTGGCGAAGGAGACGGGATCGCCCGCGCCCAGCGCCAACGCGTGCGCGGCGTAGGCGGCCACGCCTTTGATGCCGTAAAGGACCAGCTCCTGAAGGTTGGCGATCTCCTTGCTCTCGGCGAGAAAGCGCACCGGTAGAAGCGCGTGCTGTGCCTGGGCGAGCAGCCCTTCGCGCGTTGCGGCCGGCTTCCATGCTGCCAGGCCGCCTAACTCCGAGGGAACGATTCCCGCCGCGACACTGGCGCTTTCATAAAGGTTGCGCGCGGCCTCGCGGGTGCGGATGGCCTGATGAATCAGCTCGACCAGCCGCTCCGGATCGAAGTTGACGTTGGTCAGCGTGGCGAAGATCGCCTGAATGGTGAAGGCGTCGATCTCCGCGTCGGCCGCGCCCAGCTTACGCGCCCGGTGCGCGTAGATGGCGATGCCCTTCACGGCTTGAAGCAGAAGGTCCTGCAACGCCGCCGTAGTTTCGTCTTTGCCGCATACGCCCAGAGTCTGGCAGCCTTCGCCCTTCGAGGTCTGCTCGCATTGATAACAAAACATGATGAATACCTTCCTGTGTGGAATTTTGCCTGCAAGCCGAGAATAGGCGGGGTAGAGAGCGGGTTCAGCGACTAAAGTCACAAAATAGAGACGACGAGTCAAAAATGTTGATTTTAACGAAGCTCCGTGCCAAATGCAGCGTCTTCGATTGAACGGTTTGCGCTTTTTTTCGCCCCGGTGGGCTAGAATACAGATTCATGGCGAGCAGCGCACAGATCGAACTTTGGCACGCGGAGAAGGTGGCCACGCAGACAACGGTGGCCCAGGCTTCCAACGGCATTCACTACGCAATGTGGGGCGAGACGCGCATCACAGACGCGGACCTCGAACGGCTGGTGGGCGCTGTGCCGGCTACGCTCTCCGGCGCGCTGGAGAATCGCGCCTATTATTTTGTGCCGCTGGCCATCGCCGACACCGACGAGACGATGGTCGCGCCGGGCTACAGCGTCGATCTGGGTGACCGCGCCATCTGCCACCGCAACGCGACTTTTGGCTCGACCGAGGCGGTCTTTCTTTCTACGCGGCTGGTCGAGGACCGTTTTGGGCTGGCCTTTGAGTTTTTCATCAATGTGGCACACAACTTTGTCGAGGCCGCCGGGGTTCCGGAGAGCTTTTCCGCCCTGGTTTGGTCGCAGGCCGAGGCGCAAGTCCGCGGCGAAACCAGCCAGGATGCCTGGGAGAGCCGCCGCCGCGCCCAGGACAGCAGTCACGCCAGCCAGCGCAGCATCGACGAGCGCGCCCGTAGCGCCTTTTTCGAGTCGGCCTTCAGTGACGCACTGGCCATTTATATGCTCTCCCTGGCCGTGGACTTTGACTACCACGACCTGCGCGAGCGCGACTACCCGCTGCTCACGGCTCCGGCCTTGGCCGAGCGCCTGCGTCACATCGGCGGCCTCTTCCCCGCCAACCCCGGCTATGAGTTTCAGGTGCTTTACCGGCGCAAAGGATGAACGAAGCAGCATTGCAAGAATTACTGTCCAATGCGAAATATCTTGCCACCATTTTTGATCGGGGTATATTATTGAGTTTCTCAACCACACTATGACGCAATTCTTGCTTATTTTTGCGTCTGGATAGCCGGGGAGGGACTGTCACAATGGCCCGTGTTTACTATTATGGCCTGCGCAAGTGGGACAACTACCTTCTGGACATTGATCAAGATATTCAGGCAGCGGGCGAGAGCACTCAAAGACTTGCAAGCGAAACCCGCGGTCTTCATGATGCCGTGAGAGGTGGTTTCGAAGGCCTTCGTTCAGGAATTGAAGGCTTGCAGACCGGTATCGAAGACCTTCGCGCCGATTTCCAATGGGGTTTTTCACTTCTCGCTGACCGATTGGATACCCAGATATCCATCATGTCTGGAATTGCCAAGCAGCTTGACGCGATCAATGCCGCACTGGATGCTCCGCTCGATAAGCAAGCCCGCGAACTCTTCAGAATCGGTCTCGTTCGCCTGCGAGACGGGCTGGACGATAAAGCACTCGAGTCTTTCCTGCAATCGGAAGAAAAGAACGACGTCGATTTCGTCCTTCAACTGTATATCGGAAAACTTTATCTCTACGGCAAGGGCGTCAGAAACCTGCGAAAGGCGACTGACCATCTCCTTTTGGCGGCTCGATATGCCGAAGCCAAAAAAGGCCGTATTGAGGGTTGGAATCATCACGCTGCCGAAGCCTACTTCCATGCGGCCATTGCAACCTACCTGGAAGGGGAGGGGATGTTGGGGGATGGCAAGCAGCAGGGTTCCAGTGCGCCCTTGGAAGTCTCGCTTGAATTCCTCGCAAAAGCTGAGCCGCTTTGGCCGCAGTTTCTTGAAATCACGTACACACGTGCAAAGTGTAGTGCGCTGCTTGGCAAATGGGAAGGCGTAAGACAAAGTTTCCAATTCTTGTCTGACCGAGATCGCCGGTACTTCCTCAAAGCCTCCGAAGACAGGGACTTCGACGAGTGCAGAGATCTTCTCAAAGAGGTTGCGGACCGCGCGTTGGCTAACCCAGGCCCATTAGCAAGGGAGATTGCCGGGAAGATTGAAACCGCCTCGGAGGCGCTTTCCTGGGCAAGGCGTCCCGCCGCTCAAGATACAAGCATCCTAGAGATGGTTGAGATTGTTTCGCGCCGAATCGATGCGGCAAAACGGGACGTTTCTACGCTTGATGTTGACCTGGTTGCGCTGAATACATCCTTGGGCCAGGATATTCATTCATTGGCGAACGCCGCAAGCAACGGACTCAATTCCCAACTATCCTCCGCGGAAGAAAAACTTGGAAATTGCGACAATGTCCGAAATGCTCAAAAAGATGAAATAGAAAAACTGAAAAGAAGTATAAGCGAACAATCGGGATGCGGCATGGGATGCTTATACGCGATTCTTTCACTATTCATCTTTTCGGTTTGCGGAGGTCTATTCTTTAGTGTATTTGCACCCGGCATATTCTCATCTAGAGCAGCCGGGAACTACGTAAGTCGATTTGGAGCCGCTTTTCTTGTTATTGGTGGACTCATTGGAACTGCAACTGAAACCAAGCGGAAGAAAGCACCATTTCAAGAATCAATCATGAATGCAACCGCAATCATTGCGGAATGCGATTCGAGTAGGCCTTCCTTGGAGTCGGATGTAGCAATGGTATCCAAAGAACTGGAAGCCTATAAAGCCTGGCTTAGAAAGAACCATGACGTTCAGATTTCCAACAAGCTAACCAGCGATAAGCCGACGCAGGGTGACCGTACATTGGAAACTCGACCCTGGTAAATTCATTACTCCATACTGCAATGGCAGGGAGTCCTAGGTCTCGCTTTTGGAAGCATGGAATCCTGCAATGACGGGTACGACTTACACCAACTCCATCCGCACCTTGCGCCCGATCGCGGCGGCGGCTCTTTGCACTGTATCGAGTTGAACCTTGTCGTTCTCCGGGTCGAGCAGGCGATTCAGATGCGCGCGACTGGTTCCCATGCGGCGGGCCATCTCCACTTTGGTGATTCCCTGGTCGCGCATCGCCTTTTCTACCTGCCAAGCCAGAACCCGCTTGACGGCATAGTTCGTTGCCTCCTCGAAGATTCCCTCTTCGCGGAGAAAATCGTCCAGCGTCGAGCCGATATGGGAATTCTAGCTCATGATTCGACCTCTCTTCGGATAAAGTGCACCTCTAAAGATACATCACTACAACTTCGCTGATTACCCCGCCAACCCCGGCTACGAATTTCAGGTGCTCTACCGGCGCAAAGGATAGCCGGTTGTCCCATTTTTGGGGCATTATTCCATATTGTGAGCATCCCCCCCCTTCCCAAGCCCCCCCCCCTCCGGTGTACTATTGTTTCAGTCAGGTGAATTTCCCAACCCTGACTAGCAAACAACTGCGCAAAAATGCGGTTGTTGGGGTTTTATGGACGCCAATTTATCCGGCTCTTCTCTCTCCCGCCACAAGCGATACGATCCCTATTTCCTCTTGAATTTTGTTGTCCCGTCTCTTCATGGGAGGCCCAAGCGTGCCCGGAATTTCTCCGGCCGCATTGGTGAGATCTGATGGCCGACCTGGCAACTACTGTGGACTCGCTGCCTTCTCGCGGCTCCATGCTTGATCGCAAACTGACAAAGTCGCCCAGCCGTTTGGGCATCACGGTCTTTCTGCTGGCTTTGGTCGGCGGCCTCTGGTATATCGGCTTTCACGTCGCCCTGGACCTTGACTCGGTCACGATTACCAGCATCTGGCCGTATCTGCTGCTGGGTCTGGCGCTGATCATTGCCCTGGGTTTCGAGTTTGTCAATGGCTTCCATGACACGGCAAATGCCGTTGCAACAGTCATTTACACACACTCGCTTGAGCCCAATATCGCCGTTGTTTGGTCCGGCATCTGCAATCTGGCTGGCGTGCTGCTCTCCTCCGGAACCGTGGCCTTTGCAGTGATCACGCTGCTGCCCGTGGAACTGATTCTTCAGGTCAGCTCCGGCGCCGGCTTCGCCATGGTCTTTGCGCTGCTGATCGCCGCCATCGTCTGGAATCTGAGCACTTGGTGGTTCGGCCTGCCCGCTTCCAGTTCGCACACCATGGTCGGTTCGATCATCGGTGTAGGCATTGCCAATCAGTTGATGCACGCCCGCAGCGGAACCTCCGGCCTGGACTGGGAACAGGCCACCAAGGTGCTGAAAGCTCTGCTGATCTCTCCGTTGGTCGGTTTTCTTTTCGCCGGTCTGCTGGTGATTCTGGCCAAGGCGCTGACCGATACGGATTGGGCGCGGAGAATGGCCTTTATCTACCAGGCCAACTATCGAAAGCCCGTGTGGGCTTTGCTGCGCATTCTCGTGGCTGGAGTCGTCGGTACTTCGCTTTTGAGCCTCCTGGCATGGCTCTTCTCGATCTTTGGAATTGCCAAATGGCTCCCCATTCTGGCAATTGAAAAGTGGAATGCTCCCTTCGGCCTTCTCTTCGCCTTGCTTTCCGTCGGCTTTGTCATTCACGTTTCGCTGGCTGTTGTGGCCGGATTTGTCCTCAAGCACGGCGAAGTCCTTTTTGAAGCGCCGAAGAACAATCAGCCTCCGCCGTGGCCGATTCGCGCTCTGATGATCCTCACCTGCACCGGCGTCAGCTTCTTCCACGGCTCGAATGACGGGCAAAAGGGCATGGGTTTGATTATGCTGATCCTGATCGGCACCGTCCCCACGGCCTACGCGCTTAATCACGCCGTTACCACCAGCGATGTGCAGGAGTTTATCGCCGCCTCCCAGCGGGCTGGACAAATACTGGACCAGCACGTGGACAAAAACGGAATCCTCGGTGCGGATGCGCGCGACGAGGTCACCGACTATATCCGCACCAAGCAGATGCAGCCGGATACGATCCTGGCGGAGCGGGAGCTAGTCGAGGATCTGAGCCACGAAGTCGCCCTGTATAAGGTCTTCAAATCCGTTCCGGCGCAGGACCAAGCCAATGTCCGCAACGATATGTACGTGGCGGGCGAAGCGATCCGCCTGATGCAAAAAAATGACCTCAACCTGGTGAAAGAGGGCAAGCAGCCAGTCTTCACTCCGGCAGAGAGCGCGGCTCTGGCCACTTACAAGACCAAGGTGGACAAGGCTACGCGCTTCATCCCGGACTGGGTCAAGGTCGCCGTGGCTCTGGCTCTCGGCTTGGGCACCATGGTCGGCTGGAAGCGGGTCGTGGTCACGGTTGGCGAAAAGATCGGCAAAGATCACCTGACGTATGCACAGGGCGCCAGCGCGGGGTTGGTCGCCATGGGCACCATCTTTGCGGCCGACACCTGGGGCTTGCCGGTTTCAACCACCCATATTCTCAGCTCCGGCGTGGCGGGCACGATGACCGCCAACGGCAGCGGGCTGCGCTTCGCCACGGTGCGCAATATCGCCGCCGGATGGGTCTTCACGTTGCCGGCCGCCGCGTTGCTCTCCGGCACGCTCTATTGGCTCTTCCGCGCCATCTCCTGAGGAATATCAGGATTTCGCACCGCTCTGGAGCGCAACTCTCTGCTGGCTCCTGTTTCCAGGGTTTCGCTGCGCTTCATGCATTCCCCACGCTGAAGCGCTGGGCTAGAGCGGTTCTCCAATTCCTCAACCCCGAATCGATGGCTGTCAAGTGGCCTTTTCCTGAAGAAAAAGCCGCCTTCTTCACTGCCCGCAGGGTATATAAACCTATAAACCTATAAACAGCAGTTGAGAAGCCTTCATCTAGGTTCAATGTCAGATTTGAGAACCTCTGAATGTTGGCGCTTTGTAACCAGGGCACGGCTTCAGCCGTGCCGCAATGGGCTGATTAGAAAGCTGGGCTTTAGCCCCTGCAAAATTCCGCGGTTGAGATTATCGCTTGTTCAGCTCCTTCTCAAATTCGGGTTTTGAACTGCTCCGCACTTCACCCAGACGGTGAAATCCTCAATGTCTGCAAGCCATTTACATTGGATGCAGTTGCCCATTCCAGCCACACTTCAACTGCCGTTTTTAGGATGAAATAGAGAACCGCTCTCATAACCAATGCGCCTCCTGCGCTGTGCGATTGAGCACTACCTGGGTGGAGCATGGCACGAATATATCGTGCAACACATTGAGACTAAGACAGATAGCACATTTTCAAAAATATGAGTGTAAGTTGCGTATATTTTATGATTGCTGTATGGTATATTTATTTCAGATTATGTGAGTGGAGTGGACTCATGTTTTAGCCCACCCACCCAAAACAACAAGGAGGACACTCAAATGGCAATCACTCGTTGGGATCCCTATCGGGAAGTCGTAGCCTTGCAGAATCGCGTCAACTCGCTCTTTCGGGATATGAGCGGCGGCGGGGACGATCCGGTGGCCGCGGCCAGCTTTGTGCCGGCGGTGGACATCTATGAAGACGCGCAGAAGGTGATGCTCAAGCTGGAAGTTCCGGGCATCGACCAGAAGGACTTGGACGTGCGGGTGGAGAACCACACGCTGACCGTCAAGGGCGAGCGCAAGTTCGAGGCCGAGGAGAAGGAAGAGAACTTTCATCGCATCGAGCGGCGCTACGGCAGCTTCTTCCGGGCTTTCACGCTGCCCAGCACGGTGGATACAGAGAACATCTCGGCCAGCTACAATGCGGGTGTACTCAAGCTGGAGCTGAAGAAGAAGGCCGAGGCCCAGCCGAAGCAGATCGAGATCAAGGTGGCGGCGTAAAAGCAGGGAACAGGGAACAGGGATCAGGGAACAGGTGCGAGGATGAGTTTGTAGTTTCCCACCTTAGCCGCAAAAACAAGAACGCGGCGAGGGTGGGGCACCCAGATTTTTTGACGCCTGTCCCCTGAGTCCTCCATTTTTCGTTACGGTCGATCGGTTAGCGCTTTTGTTTTACCGGAAATGCGAATAGTATGTATTCGTATGGATTGGTACGTATCTTTTATTGCGAGGGATGAAGATGCAAACGATTAGCGCCTCCGATCTGGCGCGGAACACGAGCGCGGTGCTGGAACGAATTCTTAGGGGTGAATCGGTCAGCGTGATGCGGAATCGCACCGAGGTAGCCCATCTTGTGCCCGCACGCCGCACGATGACTGCGGCGCAAGCCATTGCCCGGATCAGAGGATTGCTGACGCCAACCCAGGGTGAAGCCTGGCTGAGAGACAGCCGTGGAGATTTTGACCAAGAGGTTCACGACCCATGGGAATAATCTTCGACACCTCGATCTGGATTGGTCTGACTGAAGAGGAAATATCCGAAGAGGTTGCAACTGGGGCCGCTGGAGAACAACAGGTCTATATCTCGGTGATTTCTCTGGGAGAATTGAACTTTGGCGTCGAATCGGTGAATGACATGGCTATCCGGATGCATCGAAGAAGAGCCCTGAATACTTTCGAAGAGATGCCCGTTCTCGATGTGACCGCGCAAACGGCCAACGCTTTCGGTATGCTTGCGGCGTTCATGAAACAGTCGGGCCGGTCGCCAAGAACGCGGGTCAACGACCTCTGGATCGCCGCGCAGGCAATTGAAAATGATTTCGCTCTTTTGACGACGAATAGTAAGGATTTTGAGGGACTGCCGGGTTTGCGGGTTGTTGGCTTGTGAAGGGTGAGAACTGTGCTTACGCCCCGGCAGGGGCGGCGCGATAATAGCCCAGGGTGAAACCCTGGGTACGGATGCGTTGGATTAGCCCGCGCCCCGTAGGGGCGCTGTGAACCAGAATGAGGAACATTGTTTTGAAGATCGTCGCATCGGCGAATTCTTTGCGAGGTTAGGGCGAAAATGCTTGAGACACATAACGCTTTTGAAATTGGAATTCCAATCGCCACGATACTCATCTCGGGCTTGGCCGCCTATTTGGGCGCGTTCATAAAAACGAAGGCCGCCAACGACGCAAACAACCAGAACTTTGAGAAGGTTCTGGGACAAATGAAAACTCAGACTGCGGAGATAGAGAACATCAAAGGTGCGATTTCTGACGACATCTGGGACCGGCAAGAGCAATGGAAGCTGAAGCGTGATGCCATTCTAGAAGCTATTAGGGCCATTGCCGCAATCAAGGAATCACTGGCGGGCCTTAATAGCTGTTTTTGTACTTCATTGCCCGAAAGTGAAGCTTTGAAGCAAAAGAAGACGGATGAACGGAATGCATTTAAAGAAACGAATTCCAATCTTTGGTGCGCGAAATTTGTCGCAGAAGTCGTGGTTGGTACCGATCTCAACGAATATCTTTACCAGTTCTACCAAGAAGCTGAAAGAATCGCGGTAAAAATCATGAATGGCGATTCAAGGTATTTCAATTCTCCTGAAGGCAAAAAGGCTCTTGCAGACAAGACGAATGCGGTTATTCGAGAAGCACGAAAGGAACTTGGAATGCCTGACCGAGGAGACCTAATCACGTCGGATATTGACTACTGATCACTGTTCACTGTCCACTGGAGATACTCATGGTTATTCGCTGGGAAAAACTAACTGTCAAGTCGCAGCAGGCGATGGAGCAGGCGCAGGGACGCGCGGCCACTCTGGGAAACCCGGAGGTTCTGCCGGTACACTTGCTGCTGGCACTGGTGGAGGACCGCGAGGGCGTGATTCCCTCGGTGCTGGAGAAGATTGGCGTGCCGACCGAGCGGCTGGAGCATGAGCTGCACCAGATCGAGGAGAAGCTGCCTCGCGTGGCGGGGGCGGCGAGCCAGCCGGGGGTGAGCGCGGCGCTGCAAAAAGTCCTCGACCAGGCCTTCCGCGAGGCCACGAACTTCAAAGACGAATATGTGTCTACTGAGCATTTATTACTGGGCGCGGCGCACGCCAAGGGCGAGGCGGCGCGCGAGGCGCTGGTGGCTCTGGGGGCGACGCATGACGCGATTTTGAAGGCGCTGACGGCGGTGCGCGGTACGCAGCGGGTGACGGATCAAAACCCGGAGGGTAAATTTCAGGCGCTGGAGAAGTACGCCAAGGATTTGACCGAGCTGGCGCGGCGGGGCAAGCTGGACCCGGTGATTGGGCGCGACGAGGAGATTCGGCGCGTGATCCAAGTGCTGAGCCGGCGGACGAAGAACAATCCTGTCTTGATTGGCGAACCCGGCGTGG
>CAYVGW010000089.1:0-16788 GCA_964450895.1 uncultured Occallatibacter sp.
ATGTGAAGAAAGGCATCATCGAAGAGGCGCTGGTGGAGACCATCGGCTGCACCGGCATGACGCATTCAGCCGCCATGGCCGCGGAGATTCTTCCCGGCAAGACGATTCTGGAAGCGCTGAACACCGATCTGGTTTGCGACGCCATCAATGTGGCCATGCGCGAGCTGTTCTTGCAGATCGTCTACGGCCGTACGCAGACGGCCTTCTCCGAGGACGGCCTGCCCATCGGCGCCGGGCTGGAAGATTTGGGCAAGGGCCTGTGCAGCGTGACCGGCACCATGTACGGCACCAGTGAAAAGGGCGCGCGCTATCTGCAACTGGCCGAGGGCTACGTCACCGAACTCGCGCTCGACGCCGACAACGAGATCATCGGCTACAAGTTTGTCCGCCTGGGACCGATGATGGAAGCGATCACCAATGGTGTCGATCCGCAGGCCGCGCTGACCAAGGCCACCGGCACATACGGCCGCTTTGCCGACGCCGTCAAAACCATCAACCCGCGCAAGCAATAGGAGAAGAACATGGCTTTGTTTGAAGGATACGAAAGAAGGATTGCGCAGATCGACTCCTTTCTTGCCGCCAACGGGATTGCCTCGCTGGAAGAAGCGGAGAAGATTTGCCTGGATAAAAACGTTGACGTGCGCAAGATCGTCAAGAGCATCCAGAACATTGCATTTGAAAACGCCGGCTGGGCCTATCTGATCGGCGCGGCCGCGGCCATCAAGAAGAACCAGAAGGTGGCGGCGGAGATCGCCGAAACGCTGGGCACGGGCCTGCAGGCCTTTTGCATTCCCGGTTCCGTCGCCGACGACCGCAAGGTGGGCATCGGCCACGGCAACCTGGCCGCCATGCTGCTGCGCGAGGAGACGGGCTGCTTCGCCTTCTGCGCGGGGCATGAGTCGTTTGCCGCCGCCGAAGGCGCGATTGGCCTGGCCCGCTCGGCCAACAACGCGCGCAAAACCAAGCTGCGCGTGGTGCTCAATGGCCTGGGCAAGGACGCGGCATTGATTATCGCGCGCGTCAACGGCTTCACGTATGTGCAGACCGAATTCGACTACGCCACCGGCAAGCTGAACATTGTCCGCGAGAAGGCCTACTCGAAGGGCGAGCGCGCGGCGGTGCGTTGCTATGGCGCGGACGATGTGCGCGAGGGCGTGGCCATCATGCACAACGAACTGGTGGATGTGGCCATTACCGGCAACTCGACCAACCCCACGCGCTTCCAGCATCCGGTGATGGCCGTCTACAAGAAGGAGCGGCTGCTGGAGGGCAAGAAGTTCTTCTCGGTGGCCTCGGGCGGCGGCACGGGACGCACACTGCATCCCGACAACATGGGCGCGGGTCCGGCCAGCTACGGCATGACCGACACCATGGGCCGCATGCACTCCGACGCGCAGTTTGCCGGCTCGTCCAGCGTGCCCGCGCACGTGGAGATGATGGGCCTGATCGGCATGGGCAACAACCCCATGGTCGGCGCATCGGTCGCGGTCGCCGTCGCCGTCGAGCAGGCGATGAAAGCGTAGGAGTTACTCACACACTGGGTGCCCCAGGTCCCGATTTTGGGACCTGGGAATCCACGCTATTTTTATAAGATTGGGTAGAAATCGAAAACCGAGTATCATAAAGAGCAGCAGGGGTAAATAATGGCCACACAGATTGCATCCGTAGGCGGCACGGCTACCGTGGAGATTCCGGAGGAGCTTCTGCGGCGCGCCAATCTATCCGTTGGCGATCCTGTCGAGTGGAGCTTGTCCTCAACCGGTTCCCTCTCTCTTCGTACAACCTGCCATGCCGATGAGTCTGACGTGGAAGAGGGCTACGAGGAATGGAAGCTCCAGGAGATCGAAGCGGCCTTGGCTGAGGCGGAGGCTGGAGAAACTGTTTCTCATGAGGAAGTTTTTCGTTGGCTGCGCAGTTGGGGGACAGCTAACGAGTTGCCGCCGCCGCTATGAAGATTCGCTGGACAAAAAGGGCGATTCGCAGCCTTACATCGATTCATGAATATATCTCCAAAGACAGCCCCGCCGCCGCCGCGCGGGTTGCCGCTGCGATTTTGGATGTAACCGTTCAGATTGAGAAATTTCCGCGGAGCGGGCGACCGGGAAGAATCAAAGGAACTCGTGAGCTGGTTGTTCCCGGACTCCCAAATATCATCCCTTATCGCATCGTGGACGGCATAATTCTGATTCTTTCCGTGATCCACACAAGCCGCAAATGGCCGAAGAAGCTATGAACTTGAATGAAGGAGGCTGTATGCGAGCATATCCAGTGAATCTCGAAAAGGATGGGAAGTTCATTCTGGTCACATACCCTGATATTCCGGAGGCCGTCACGCAGGGCGAGGATCGCGCGGAGGCTTTGAAGGCCGCGAAAGACGTGCTGGAAATGGCCATGGACATCTATTTCGAAGAGCGGCGTCCGGTTCCAGAGCCGTCGAAAGCGAAGCGCGGCCAGTCGGTGGTGGAGTTGTCGGCGAGCACGTCGGCCAAGGTGCTTCTGCTGAATGAAATGCTCCGGCAAAAAGTCCGGCCAGCGGAACTGGCGCGGCGGATTGGAACCACTCCGCAAGAGGTGAACCGGCTGACAGACATTCGCCACACCTCTCGCATCGACGGCATCGCCGTGGCGCTGAAGGCGCTGGGCAAGACGCTGGAGATGCGCGCGGTCTAGGCGGTTTCCAAGCACGCGTTTTAGGCGTATTGGTCCTGCTGCTGATTTTCTGCTGGCGCATCGGCGGTGAGAGATGAACTGGAACGGGTTTAGGTATATAGTTTCGGTTCATTTCATTCAATGGGGTTCTGTCGCTCCTATCTCTTGTTCACTAATACGACTTAGTGGTATACCAGTATGACTGTACAATTCGCGATCTACATCCTTCAGAAAATCAATAATTTCATTCATTCTGTTGAATTTATCCTTCTTTTCGATCAGATCAGTAAACAGTATTGCTGATTCTATCCATTCATAATGTTTAGAATGGGCCATATCATATTGTTGACGAAACTCAAAAATAGTGGCTAAACGTAGACCTGAATTTTCCCGCATCATAGCACATTCAGCTAATGCAAGGCGATCATATCTATGAAAATGGAAGTTTGTAAGTTTACGATCTAAACTCATTTTCGTTATACGCGAATAAAGATACTTGTTGTACATTCTAATTTGTGGATATACACCTTCAAGAGTAAGAATTCGTTCTATGGCGAGAGGACATGCTAATACATATAATGTCGTGAGGTGAAAATAGTCTGGAGACATTAATCCATGACCTCCTTCATATAAAAGATTATTGAGTCTTTCCCCTAACATTTGCGAAGTTGTTTGTAAGTGTGAGAGATAACGAATAACTATAAGATTACGTTGTTGCTTCTTTTCTCTCATTGCGTCCCAAAATCTACCTGCAAGTGCCCCGCCAATTGCTGAGAATGCAGCAATGATTGGACCTGCAATCGGAATAAGAACTTTTGCAACGTCGATATTCATATCCATAATATACAACAACGAACTCGACGGATGACTCAAGACTGATCAACGAAGTCGGTGCCCCAGGTCCGGATTTTCGGACCTGGGAGTCCACGAACCTCAACCAGCACGGTCACGCCACAGCCAGCCGTTTCAATTGAATGCGCCCGGCGGGGATTTGCGCAAGTTCATACTGTGCCTGCTGCGTCACCCAGCTTTGCGCGCTGCCGCCGAAGACTTGCGAGAGACGGATGGCCATCTCCGGCGAGATGCCGCGCTTGCCGTTGACCAGCTCAGAGAGCGTGGTGCGCGTGACGCCGAGGGCTTGCGCCGCCTGGGTGATCGTCAGGCCGAGCGGTTCAATGCACTCGCTCAACACAACGCTGCCGGGATGAGGCGGATTCTTCATCGCCATGGGAAAACCTCCTTAATGGTAATCAACATAATCGACATCAAACGCATGGCCATCGGCAAATCGAAAGATCACGCGCCAATTGGCTCGAACCGTGACCGCCATGAATTCGCGCAAAGACCCTTTCAGCGCGTGCAAATTGAATCCTGGCAGATCCATGTCTTCAGCGAAACCGGCGGCATCCAGACGGGCCAGGATCATGCGCAGTTTGGTCAAATGTTCCGCCGAAACGCCGCGAGTGTCGTCATCTTCATAGAGGCGTTTCAGTCCCTTGTGGCGGAAGGATTGAATCATAAGCGAGCGTAATGCGTTACGTAACGAATGTCAAGCCCGTTGCCGCGAGTTCCTGTCAGTCCGCGGCGGCGGATGCAAACCGCCCAAATCGAGCCTCTTCCGGACCGGAAAGAAACCATCTCTTTCCGGTTCATGTTTTTTGTGGAAGCGCCGATGAAACCAGTGTCGGCCTTGGAAGTGCATCGAGGGCCTTGGAGGCAAGGGACATTGAGAGCCATGAATACTGCCGCTCAGTACCAGCCCCATCCCCAGCCCCCGGCCTCCCGCCTGACCCTGGTGGAAGTGGAAGCCCCCCCAGAAACCCAGCCCGTCGGGGTCAGCGCGGCATGGCGCAAGTTGTTGATGCAGGCTGAGATGGCTGCGCCTCATGTGCAGGTTGCGGCCATCGAGGGTGAACACGGCTGCGGCAAGCATACGCTGGCCCGCTATCTCTTCAGCCGCTCTCCGTTGGCCGGAACCAACTTCCAGCGCCGGGATGCGCGCGAGTGGCTGGTCAACGACGCTGACCCCGCCACCCTCGCCGGATTCACCTATCTGGACCGGGTTGATTTGCTGGCGCCTCCGGGGCAAGGCTTGCTGCTGGGTGTGCTCAAGGCCCTCCAGGATCGTCCGCCGGGCCGTTTTGTCCTCCTCGGCTCCTCGCAGACCTCGCTGCGCCAGATGGCGGCGCAAGGGCTTTTGCTGCCTGACCTCGCCTTCCGCCTGACCGCCGTCCGCTTTGCCATTCCCCCGCTTCGTCAGCGCCGGGAAGACATTACGGTGCTTGCGCAGTCGCTGCTGGACCGCATTTGCACCCTCTATCAGCAGCGCCCGGTGATTCTAGGCCCCGGCACGCTGGCCCGGCTCTTGCAGCACAATTGGCCGGGGAACGTGCGGGAACTGGCCGCCGTGCTGGAGACTGCGCTGCTGGAAGCCGCCAACGGCGTCATTCGCCCCGATGATTTGGCTCTGCCCTCCGGGCTGGAGACCCCTCTGGATGCGCAACAGCCGCAGCCGGCGATGCACTCCGACACCCTTAATCTGGACGCTGTCATTCAGCATCATGTGCAATACGTCCTGGATCTGAATCGCGGCAATAAACTGCGCGCCGCCCGCCAGCTCGGCATCAGCCGCTCCACCCTCTACCGCATCCTGGGCAACGAAAATATACTTTCTCATTGAAAAATCATGGCTTCCATGCTTGATTGCTCAAGCTCTTCCGCAAGGGCGCAAAGATATATTTCTTCTTCGTCAATCTTCTCTGATTCATTCCCACCACCGAACTTTGCCTCCCGATGAGTTATAGTTTCGTACAAGCGCAGCCGCCGATTCGGCCGGACCGCGCCCTCCCGCCCTGGGTTGCTCAGAAAGGAACATGATGAAATACGCCGGATTGCTGGTGATGCCCGCCGGATTCTTTCTTACAATAGCGGCTCTTGTCCTCTTTCCCGATCCCGCGCCGCGGACGGCCTTCGTGCTCTGCGGGCTGGCGGTCGAGGTTCTGGGACTGGTTGTCGCGGTCCGCGGCCACATGGGCGCGCGGAAGGAGGGCCGACCATGAAGGCTATTGCACCCATGACAGACGCTGCCTTCGTGCTCATCCTGGCGCTGCTGCTCGTGGCGCCGCTGGCCATCGCCGGCGTGGCGCTGATCAATACCGGCCTGGGCCGCTGCCGCTCGGCCGCGCAGGCGCTGTTGGGCAACCTGGCCATCGTTGCCGTCTCGGCGATCGTCTTCGCGCTGGTGGGCGCAACCTTCACCGGCGGCGCGGGCCACGTGCTCCAGTTGGCCGGCAAGCCCTGGAACTGGGCAGGCACGGCTCCGTATCTGCTGGGCGGGCTGAGCGCCGCTTCGCCCCACGCGCAATTGGCGCTGCTCTTTGAGTTTCTGGCCGTGGCGCTGGCCGCGCAGATTCCCTGGGGTTCGGGCGCGGACCGGCTGCGCCTGACCGCCGGCTGCGCGATTGCCGCGCTGTTGGCGGCGGTTGTCTTTCCGTTGTTTGCGCACTGGGCCTGGGGCGGCGGCTGGCTGAGCCAGTTGGGCGTCAATTTTGGCCTGGGCGCGGGCTTCCTGGACGGCGGCGGCGCGGCCACGGTCCAGCTTCTGGGCGGAGTGAGCGCGCTCTCCGTGGTCTGGATCGCCGGCCCGCGCAAGGGAAAATTCCCCAAGGAAGGCCTCTCGACCGCCCTGCCCGGCCATAACGCCGTCTATGTCCTCTTCGGCTGCCTGCTGGCGCTGGTCGGCTGGCTGACGTGGAATGTGGCCGGAGCGCTGCTCTGGCTTCATGCCCCGCTCTCTGCGCTGCCGGTGACGGCGGTGAACACGTTGCTCTCCGCCTCGGGAGCGCTGGCGGCTACCTTCGCCGTTACCCGCATCCGCTTTGGCAAGCCCGACGCCAGCCTCTGCGCCAACGGCTGGCTGGCCGGCCTGGTCGCCTCCAGCGCCTGCGCCGGCCTCCTCACGCCCCTCCAATCGCTCTTTACCGGCGTTGTTGCGGGCATCGTGACGCCGCTGCTGGTCGAAGTGCTGGAGTTGGCGCTCTCTATCGACGACCCCTCTGGGGCGATTACGGTTCACGCCGTCGGCGGCCTCTGGGGGTTGCTCGCCGTGGGCATCTTTGCGCAGCAACCGGGGCAACTGGTAGCGCAGTTGATCGGCATCAGCGCGCTGCTCGGCCTGGTGCTGCCGCTGGTCTATCTGCTCTTCTGGCTGCTCAACCGCTTTGTCGCCTTCCGCGTGGATTCGGACGGCGAACGCATCGGCATGGACCTGCACGAACTGGGCGGCGGTGCCTATCCAGAGTTCGTGATTCACCGCGATGAGTCGTACCGGTAAGGCAGGGAATTGGGAATAGGGAGCAAGATCAAGAATTTTTCGGGAAATGGTAACGCAAATGAGTACCGCGCATGGTACAATCAATAAGGATGAGCTTAAACGGGTTCCGGCCATCTTCTTCCGAACGGAAGCGGGAAATGAGCCGGTTCGATCCTGGTTGCGAACGATGGACCCGGATGATCGCCGGCTGATCGGGGAAGACATCAAGGCCGTCGAATTTGGCTGGCCGATCGGAATGCCGGTCTGCCGTTTGATCGGAGATGGATTGCATGAGGTCCGCACACATTTACCGGGAAACCGCATCGTGCGAATCTTCTTCTACATCGACCGGAGACAAAGAATGGTTTTGTTGCACGGCATCGTGAAAAAGACACGAGCGACGCCAACATCTGACTTGGATTTTGCGCGCCAGAATATGCGCAAGCATGAGAAAGGGCTGAAATGAGTACACGCGCGGCATTCGATCACAGCGGCTCCAGCTTCGACAGCTTTCTGGAAGAAGATGGCATTCTGGATGAGGTTGAGGCAGCGGCCATCAAGCGCGTCCTTGCGTGGCAGCTTGCTGAAGCGATGAAGGCGGGCAAGGTCAGCAAGAAGACGATGGCCGAGCGCATGGGAACCAGCCGCTCGCAGTTGGATCGCTTGCTTGACCCGGCAAACAGCGCGGTCCATCTGCAAACCATCACCCGCGCCGCCCGCGCCGTGGGCAAACGCCTGCGCCTGGAGATGGTGGACGCGGCCTAGCGGCTTGCCGTTCGGGGATTGCGAAGAACAGTTTTTGGTTTCCCGTCTGGCGTATTACGATGGACCCATCAATCAGTTCGCAATTTTCAGCCGGATTCGGCAGCCCCACGCCGATCTGGCGCAAGGATTAGCATGGGATTCCTGAGCCACCTCTTCTATCCGTGGGGCCTGATCGTCCAAGGTTTGGCGATTCTCCACTTCATCCGCCGCCGGCCAGACGCTTACTGGCTCTACATCATCATCTTTCTCGGCCCGGTCGGGGCAATCATCTACATCTTTGTCGAAGCGCTGCCCGACGTGGGCCTGATGGGCCAGGGCTTCAAGGTCTTTCCGCGCCGCAAGCGCATCGGCCAGATGCGGCTGGCGATCCTGGACAATCCCTCCGGCGGGAACTACGAAGAACTGGCCCACCTGCTGATGGATGACGGCAAGCTGCAAACTGCGCGCGAGGCCTTCGACAAGGCCATCGCGGCGCGCGTGGAGACGCCGGACACAATCTACCGCCGGGGCGTCTGCGCCATCCTGCTGGGCGATGCGGCGGCCGCGCTGCCCGACCTGGAGCGCGTGGTGAGCAAAGACCCCGACTACGACTTTCGCCGCGCCGGTGGCCTGCTAGCCCATGCCTACGCGCTGACCGGGCAAAAGGAAAAGGCCGAGGCGCTCTTCCGCGCGGTCGTCGTCAAATCGACGCTCTCCGAAACCTACCTGAATTTTGCGGATCTGCTGGCTTCGGAGGGCAAGAATGCCGAAGCGCGCGAGTGGGCGCGGAAGGTGCTCGACAAGAAGCCGACGATGCCCGGCTACCTGCGCCGCCGCGAGCGCCCGCTCTTCAGCCGCGCCAGCAGGATTCTGAAGCGGCTGCTGGCGTAGAATGGCTGACGGCTATGCGTCGCGCAGATAGATTTCGATCTTGTCGCTGGTCCATGTGGCGATGCCGCTGCCAAAGAAGTCCCGGTCTTCGGTCCAGATCGGCGCGTTGAGCAGCATGGCGGTTGCAACCACGGGCCAGTCGTCGGCGTCGCGCGAGGAGATGCGCAGGCGGGCGCGCTCTTCGAACTCTTCGTAAAGACCGCAATCAACCACATGCATAATATCGACTACGACCTCTTGCAGAACGGTTTCAGCTTGAACTGGAGGAATTCTCCGCCGCGCCGCTATTGAGGGGATATGCCGGCGAGCTTCCTCAAATGAACAACCTCGCCGCAAGCGGCGAGGTATCCTGAAATACTCGAGTTGACGCTACGCCGCAAGCGGCGGGGAATATGACCCGGAAGAGATTCAAAGATCGGGTGTATAGAATTCGACAACATCTTCGTAGTGCTTCAACAGGCTGTAGACCTATACTCCAAAGACCGCTCTCAGGAGTATGTTGGCATCGAGTACCAGCTTTTTACGCACACTCATTTGCGCCCTTCCAGCCGTAAACGCTTGAAATCCTCGATGATCTCGTCTTCGGTAACGCCAGCCTCGGCCATCTGCCTCTGCAACTGCGCATGTACGGCGTCAAGAGCGGCTTTCTCCGCCTCGGTGCGTTTGCGCTTTGTCGGCAGGTAGTAGCCGATGGTGTCGCCGTGGCGGGTGATCTCCAGCGGACCATCGGATTGAAGCAGGTAGGTGGCCAGCTTGTCTCTGAATTCGCGGATACCGATACTCTGTGTGGCCATGGGAACCTCCCAATCTCTATTGTGTACGCAGGTGTACCACTTTTTAGCGCGGCAAAGCCAGCTAACCTTGTTCATGATTTAGATGGGGAAAATCTGACCTGCCTGTTTACCGCTGCGCCAGCAAGAGCATCAGCGCAAAGAGCACCAGGGGCACCAACGCGAGACACCCAAAAAGCAACAGCTTGCGCGCCGTGGGCAGGCGCAAACCGCCTAGCTTGGGCCGGCGCTCGTCCTCCACGCCCACCTGATCGGGATTTTGCAGCTCCCAGGCCATCTCGTGGGCAGTTGCGTAGCGGTGGCGCGGGTCGCGCTCCAGGGCGCGGCAGAGGATCTCCTGCAACTGAGGGGTGATCTCCGGCCGCAGCTTGCGCGCCGGCGGGGGATCGTTCAGCACGCGCTCATTCATCACCGCCAGCGGATTCGGCCCGCTGAAGGGCGTCTGGCCGGTGAGCATCTCGAAGAGCATGATGCCCAGCGCATAGATGTCGCTGCGCTGATCACCACGTTGCCCCTTGACCTGCTCCGGCGAGATGTAATCCGGCGTGCCCAGCAGCGGGGACGGCCCGGCGTAGGTCAGCCGCCGCGCGTCTTCCTTCATGGCAATGCCGAAGTCGATCAGCTTGATGCGGTCCGCGCTGTCCACCATGATGTTTTCCGGCTTCAGGTCGCGATGCACCACGCCGTGCTTGTGCATGTAGTCCAGCGCCTCGCAGATGCCCAGCGCGAGGCCGATGGCGCGCTCGATGGGCAGCGGCCCGTCCTTGCTCAGGATCGCCCGCAGCAGGCGGCCCTCGACCCACTCGATGACCATGTAGTTGCGGCTGCGCGGCTCGCCGTTATAGGTCTTCACGATGCCGGGGTGGTCCAGCTCCTGGCCGATCTCGGCCTCGCGGCGGAAGCGCTCGACGAGAATTGGGTCGGCCTCCATTTCGGCATGAGGAACTTTGACGGCCACCTGTTTGCCATCGCGCAGATCGGTGGCCTTGAAGAGGGTGGACATTCCGCCGCGCGCCACCGCCGCCTCCAGGCGGTAGTGGTCCAGCGTCTCTCCGGCTCGCGGAGCCTTCATGCGATCAAGCACAGTCACGATTCGATTGTTTCATGAGGAGCGTAAGGAAATCCTCAAGGTTTTTCTGAGGCGGCGGCTTGGTGAAGTCTAACGGCAAATCCGGAATTGGGACACCGCGCCAGAAAGGCGCAGTATTCCCATTTTCGACATCCTTACGAGTTCATCATGCTTTCCTCACGGGAAATTTATGCGACATCTGCGTTACTAGAGTTAATCCGATGGTGATCTTCCCCGCAAGGGAGGGCGTTCATCGGGATGCCGTGTTTCGCTTCAATCTTTTCACTGAGTTCAATTCAGGCTACACAACGCAAATTTTTTTTGGAGGAATAACGCCGATGATGATGAATACGAATCGCGTACTGCAAACGATGGCCGCCGCCACGCTGGGAATTGCCATGATGGCCGGCGCGCAAGCACCTGCGCCCGCTCCCGCCCCTGCCCCGGCAGCCGCTCCCGCCGCTCCGACGTGGAGCGTTGGCCCCATGGATATCAGCGGCTTCATCGACGGCTACTACACGTTCAACGCGAACAATCCTGATTCGCAGATGAACGGCCTGTATAACTTCAATATCTATGCGCAGAAGTTCAGCTTGAATGCCGCCAAGCTGACGTTGAACCACGACGCCGACCCGGTGGGCGCGCGCATCGACGTGCTGTATGGCGACGCCAATACCGTGATGGGCACCGACTACATCGAGCAGGCCTATCTGGAGTTGAAGCCGGCCAAGGCCAAGGGCTTTGAATTGGACCTGGGCAAATTTGTCACCTCGGCGGGAGCGGAAGTGATCGAGAGCAAGGATAACTGGAACTACAGCCGTTCTTTGCTTTTTGTGAATGCCATTCCGTACTATCACATTGGCGCGCGCCTCTCCGGTCCTGTCTCGAAGACAGATACGGTTGGTTTGCAGATTGTCGATGGATGGAACGGCGGCAACGGCAACAAAGCAGTGACCATCGGCTTGGTGAATGCGCTGACCAAGACCAAATATACCTGGAATCTGAACGTCTACACGGGGCCGGGCAACACTGGCACCACCAAGGGCTTCAACAATTTGATTGACACCACCCTGCTGCTGACGCCGAACGCGAAGTTCAACGCCTACATCAACTACGACTACGACCAACTGCGCACGGCCACCAGCGAGGGTACGGCCGGCTTGGTACACAAGCAGGGCATCGCCGTCGCGGCGCATGAGCAGATCACGGCCAAGTCGGCTCTGAGTGAACGCGGCGAATATCTGTACGATCCGCAGTTGACCACCGGCGCCTCCAAGCTGAAGGAGTTTACCCTCACCTACGAGTACAAGTGGATTGAGGGCTTGCTGGCCCGCGTGGAATACCGCTACGACAACACCGACAAGAACATCTTCGACAAGAACGCCGCAGTGGCCTCGGTGAATAATCAGTCCACGATCACGCTGGGCATGGTGGCTTTCTTCGGGCCCAAGCGGTAAGAATAGTTCACAGTTCTCAGTTCACAGTTCTCAGTTGTCAGCGATGCAGAGTTATAGGACAACTGAGAACTGAGAACTAACAACTGGGAACTTATTGCCAATTCCTCATTTCATCCTTATCGCCAAGTTCCTAACATTCAATTAACCCGTACCAGCTCGAAAGTTATCCGGGCGCGGGAAAACCTCACGCAATTCCCCGGGGGCAGCCGCCGGGCAGACCGACAAAATCCAAACCAGGAGACCGCACATGGCAGAACAAAAAGCACCTGAAATGCAAGCCACGCTGGGCCTTACCGGGCTTACCAGCAACGCTATGGCCCTCATCGCCCCCGGCGCCTTCCTATGGCTCACCTTCTACATCCAGGCGACAACCGGCACGACCGCGCCGGCCATGTGGCTGGGCATCTTTGGCGCCCTTCTTCTCTGTCTGGCCACGGCGGTCGCCTACGCGGAAATCTCCAAGCTCTATCCCGGCACCGGGTCGAGCTACTACTACGCCGAGCAGGCTCTGCTCTCGAAGGACAAGGCCTTCAAGTACGCCCGCGTGGCCAAGTTTATCGTCGGCTGGGGCTCGCACCTTTACTACTGGGTTTATCCGGGCGTAATGGTGGCTACCACGGGCATCTTCATCGGCTATGTGGTCGGCTTCCTCTATCCCAACGTGATGAGCGGCTCCAATCCCGGACCTCTCTTCATGGCGCTGATCGCGGTGGTCTTCTCGATCTTTGTCGGCTGGATCGCCAGCAAGGGCGCGGGCGCATCGACGGCCGTGAACCTGGCTATCAACGTGATTCAGATCTCCGCGCTGGTCGTCTTCAGCTTCCTGGCTATCGGCTATCGCGTCAGCCATCCGGCAGGCTCCGCGGCTTACCAGTACGACGGCCAAACCCTGGCCACGTACAACTATCAGTTTGCCGTTGACAAGACCGGCGCCACCATCCGCGACGCAGCGGGCGTGCCTCAGCCCTTGCTGGACGCGGCCGGCAAACAGGTTCCCTTCACCATCGACTATCCGGAGAAGGATTCGACCGGCGCGTTCCTGACCCATACCAGCGCGGCTTCGGTCGTTTCGCCGCACAAATTCAGCTACCTCTTCATACAGGCCACGGTCGCCATTCTGATCCTGGTCGGCTTTGAATCGGTGACCTCGATGGGCGGCGAGGCAAAAAATCCAACCAAGCATATACCGATAGCCGTGATTGCCTCGCTGCTGATTCAAGGATTGGTCTGCTATCTGATTGAGTATTTCGCGGCCAATTACTTCCTCAACTCGGGATATACGATGGCCAGCGCCGCATCCTCCGCCGCTCCCATCGGCGATATGATGATCATCGTCGGCGACGGCCTGCTGGGCCACGGCAACGGCAAGTACTTCATGCTGGCCGAGGCGTTCACGGTCTTTCTCGCGCTGATCGGCACTACGCTGAGCTGCATGAACACCGGCGCCCGCGTCACCTACGCCATGGGCAAGGACGATGAGGCTCCGGAGCACTTCGGCATTCTGCACGCCAAGTCTCTCTCGCCGCGCAAGGCCATCTGGACGCTGGTCGCCATCTCGGCGGTCATCGGAGTTATCGCTGTCTCGCTGGTCTTCGGCGATGCCGGCGCGCCCACCGACGCGGCCATCAAGGCTCTGCCGCAAGGGTTGTTCTCCAGTTGGGGCTATCTCTCGCATGACCAGTTAGCCGCGCTGCCTAACTCGCTGCTGACGGTCACGCTGACCTCCAACTTCGGAACGTTCATCCTCTATGCGCTGAGCTGCTTCTTGTGCATTGTGGCTTATCACGAGCGTCCCGACTACAGCTTCGTCAAGCATACGCTCATTCCCGGCTTCGGTTTGCTGGCTAACCTGGTGTGCATGGCTTTCTACCTCATCAGCCCGGTCTTCGGACTTGGCACCTTCAAGGAGCCGCTGCTTGCTCTGGGCATCTCGGCCGTCTGGGGCATCTATGGAGCGATCTACTTCCTGCGTTCCTCGAAGGCCAAAGGCAAGGAGATCCTACTTACGTCCAAAACAGCCGCTTAAAGGCAGTTACACTGAACCGATAACCGCTGGGTGGCTCTTTCTGCTTTGCAAGTCGAGGCAGAAGGGGCCGCCCGGCGGCGTGTTACAGAGAGTGATTGATTTCAATGAGTTTCAAATTCAGGGTGGAATTCGCGCCGTCCCTACGGGACTCCGGTTGAACGATGGAGCGCTTACCCCACGCTGAAGCGTTGGGCTAATAACCATTGCGCCTACGGCGCGGGTGACAGTTTCGATTCGCATTCTTTCAGAACTCATGAGAAGATGCACCAGGGAAGACCATCATGCTCGACGTACAGTTTGCACAGATCAGCGATTTCGGCAAAGTCCGCACCAACAATGAAGACGCGATGGGTTCGTTCATTCCCGCATCGCGCCGCATCGCGCGCTCGCACGGCTATCTCTTCGCGGTCTGCGATGGGGTGGGGGGGATGGACTTCGGCGAGGTGGCCTCGGCCACGGCTGTCAAGACGCTCACCGAGGAGTTTCCCAAGGCGCAGGCCGGCGCCATGCTCACCACACTGCTGCCGCGGCTGATTGAGATGGCCAACTCCGCCGTGCATGATTGCGCGCTGATGCCTCAGTATGAGGGCCGCAAGATGGCCACCACGCTGGTCACCTGCGCCCTGCGCTATAACCAGGCGGTTGTTTCGCACGTAGGCGACTCGCGCTGCTACCTGGTGCGCAACAAAGTGGCGCGGCAGATAACGCAGGACCACACCTGGGTGAACGAGCAGCGCAAGATGGGCCTGATCTCGGCCGGCGAGATGGCCACCTCGGATGCGCGGCACGTGATTCTTCGCTCGCTAGGCCCGGAGATGTTTGTCTCGCCGGATACGACCGCGCTCACCATCGAGGCCGGCGACGTGCTGATCCTCTGCACGGACGGCCTGCATGACGAGATGAGTGAAAAAGAGATGGCCGCAATCGTCTCGCAAGACAAGAAGATCGACGAGATCGCCCGCGAGTTGGTGGCCCGCGCCGTCGAGGTGGACGGCAACGACAACACCACTGCGCAGGTCATCCGCGTGCGCTCGGTCGAGCAGGTGGGCATGTATCGCGGACGGCCGTACCGGATGCCGGCGTGAGTTTTTAGTTCTCAGTTTTCAGTCTTCAGTTTTCAGTTTTCAGTTCTTATTAGTTAGCGGAATGGATGGGAGACCACGGACCTCAACACGCCGCTTTGTAGCAGGGCACGACTTTAGTCGTGCCGCAGACGCCGCAATAAAAATGCTGGGCTTTAGCCCCTGAGAGAATGTCTTCCAAAACGACTGGAAATTTCTGAAACGCAGACCAAAAACTCTTATGATTCCTTTACTCTCTTCCAGCCAATTCCAGATACAGTAAGAAGAAGCCATAGTTAGGAGTGTGCCGCCCGATGGGATTTCATGACGGCTTCGCAGCCGGAGCGCAGATCGACAACTACCGCATAGACGAGCTGGTCGCGCGCAGCGGCATGGCCTCGATCTATCGCGCCACGGATACGCGCGACCAGCGCCAGGTGGCGCTGAAGATTCCTCATCCCGACATGGAATCCGATCCCATCCTCTTCGACCGCTTTCAACGCGAGGCCGGCATCGGCGAAAAGCTCGACCACCCCATGGTGATGCGCGTCTACGGCGGAGAGGAGCGCACGCGGATTTATATGGTCATGGAGTGGTGCCCCGGCCGTTTGCTGCGCGAGATTCTGGACGCAGGCCCGCTGGCCGAGGAGCGCGCCCTGCGCATCGCCGGCGAGGTTCTCGACGGCCTGGAGTACATCCACGCCAATGGCGTGGTGCATCGCGACCTGAAGCCGGAAAACATCATGGTCGATGAGCAGGACCACATCAAGCTGATCGACTTCGGCATCGCCGGCGACGCGGCCGCTAAGCGCCTCACCTACGCCAACTTCACCGCCGCCATCGGTACGCCGAATTACATTTCGCCGGAGCAGGTCAAAGGCAAGCGCGGCGACGGGCGTAGCGATATTTATTCGATGGGCGTGATTCTCTACGAGATGCTGAGCGGCAAGCTGCCCTTCAACGGGCCGAATCCCATGGCCGCGATGAACGAGCGGCTGCTGAATTATCCCGTGCCGCCCACGGTGGCCAATCCGGCGATTTCGCCTGAGTTGCAGGAGTGCCTCTATCGCGCGCTGGAGCGGGAGCCGAAGAACCGCTACGGGAAGGCCAGCGAGTTTGCGCGCGACCTGGCTCATCTCGATCAGGTTGGCGTCGAGGACCGCATCGAGCTGCGCGACTGGCAGAAGCGGAAGTCGCAATCGCTGCGCAAAATCCTCTACTACGGCGGTCTGGCGCTGATTCCGGTCGTGCTGTTGCTGCTGATGTTCCTGCTGGCGCATCGCCGGTAAAAACAGAGGCAGTTTGAGGTTCATGGCTTCCCATCCTTTGGCAAAGAACGCGAAAGGATGGGCCACCCATTTTTATCGTGAGGGTCAGATTGCTGAAGACCTAGTGTTTAGGCCGCATGATTTGATAATCAATCATGGACTTGTGCGGGCGAGGACGCCCGCACTACAGCCGGTCTGGAGACCGGCGCTACATTCCGGTTGATTCCCTCATCACACGGTCACGGCACTAGGGCGTGCCACCCGGCCTCCAGATTTTCAGACAAAGAAGACCACGAAGCCCAGCCAGCGCGTTTCTGACCACTGACCACTATCCACTGTCCACTGTCCTACCAACTGTGCAGCCACTCTTCATCGCGGCCGATGCGCACCGGGGCGTGGAAGAGTTCGCTGAGGCGCTCTTCGGTGAGCAGCTCCTGGCGGGGGCCGTCGGCGACGATGCGGCCGTCGCGCATCAGAATCACGCGCTCGATCTCCGGCAGAATGTCGCCCAAGTGATGCG
>CAYVGW010000090.1:0-16709 GCA_964450895.1 uncultured Occallatibacter sp.
GCGGATTCAAGAGTTTGCAGGAAGGTCAAGCCGTGCAGTTCAACGTAGTGAAGGGACCCAAAGGCTGGCAGGCATCGGACGTTCAGCCCCTCTAATCCCATTGGCCGGATTTCGGCAGAATCTAGCAAACGCACGCGAGGGCTGGGAGCAATCCCCGCCCTCGTTTGCGTTGCTGTCCTCCAACGGCATTTGTAGTACGAATCCCATTTGCGGAGTGTGTCTGTTCGATTCCATCCTTCGTACCGCCGGTCGAGGCGCGCAAAGGTAAAATAGGTTCCATGAAGCTCCCCCGTTCCGCGGAAATCTGGCTCGCGCCGTATGTGAGGGATCGCCTGCGCAAGCGGACGCGGCCCATCCAGGCAAAGCGCGTCTGGGTTGCCATTACGGATCACTATGAGCCGATGGGCCAAGGCGCGTCGCTGGGGACCGCTCTGGGCCGCGTGGCCGAGTGGCGGGAAAAGTGGCCCCGCATTGCCGAGGATGCTCCCCGCGACGCCTCCGGCCAGCGCCCCCAGTACAGCTTTTTCTATCCCCAGGAGGAGTACCGGCGCGAACTGCTGGACAGCCTCGCCGAGATGGTGCGCCTGGGCGTGGGGGATGTCGAGGTCCATCTTCATCACCACGACGAGCAGCGTGAGGCCTTCGTCCAAAAGGTGACGGAGTTCTGCCGCCGCCTCACAGACGATCACGGCTTGCTCCGCCAGCACGAGGGCCGCACCGTCTTCGGCTTCATTCACGGCAACTGGGCGCTGGACAACTCCCGCCCCGACGGCCTCTGCTGCGGCCTGAACGGAGAGATTGCTCTGTTGCGTGATCTGGGCTGCTACGGCGATTTCACCATGCCTTCGGCGCCCTCACCGACGCAGGGACGGGTGGTGAATCAGATTTACTGGTGTACCAATCATCCTGATCTGCGCCCGCGCTCCTATGACCAAGGAATTGAAGCCACGGCAGGCGGCGGAAGGCGCGGTGATTTGCTGATGATTACCGGCCCGCTCGGCCTTCGATTCAGCGAACGGCTGATGCCCCGCCTGGAGACGGGAGAATTTGCCGGCTATGATCTGGCGACTCCTGCACGAGTGCGGCGTTGGTTCGACCTGGCGCCCCGGATCGGCGAAGATATTTTTATCAAGCTCTATGCCCATGGAGCGACGGAGTACAATTTGGGTCCGTCGTTGAACGGCGGCCTCGCGAATCTGTATCGTTATCTTGCGGAAGAGGCGCAGCGGCGGGGCATTGAGATTCACTGGGCCACGGCCTGGCAAATGTTCCAAGCGGCGAGTGCGCTGATTCATCACGGTTCAATCGTCACCGAATAGACTGGATAAGGTTGAAGCGAGGAAAGGAAATTCACGATGAAAGTTTTGCACGTAGTGGGCGCGCGGCCCAATTTCATGAAGGCGGCGCCGGTCTATCGCGCGCTCACCCATCGAGGCCACCTGCAGGCGCTGGTTCATACCGGCCAGCACTATGACGCGCTGATGTCGGATGTCTTCTTTCAGGCGTTGGAGATTCCCGCTCCCGACGAGAGCCTCAATGTCGGCTCCGGCTCGCACGCGCAGCAAACCGCGGCCATCATGAGCCGCTTTGAGCCGGTGGTGCTGGATCGCCAGCCGGATCTCGTGCTGGTCTACGGCGACGTGAACTCCACAGTCGCCGCCGCGCTGGTCTGTGCCAAGCTCGGCATTCGCGTCGCCCACGTCGAATCCGGCCTGCGCTCCTTTGACCGCACCATGCCGGAAGAGATCAACCGCCTGGTCACCGATCAGCTCGCCGACCTGCTCTTTACCCCCTCGGTGGATGGCGATGAAAACCTCGCCCGCGAGGGTGTCGCCAAGGAGAAAATCTTCCTTGTCGGCAACGTCATGATCGATACGCTCGTTCAATTCCTGCCCAAGGCCGACGCAATCTTCCCTCGGCTTCAGAAGGAGCTGTCTTTGGGTTCGTACGGGCTGGTCACGCTGCATCGTCCCTCGAACGTCGATGAGGAAGCCACCTTCCTGCCCATGCTGGAAGTACTGGACGGCTTGAGCCGGGAGCTTCCGCTGATCTTTCCCGTCCATCCTCGCACCCGCCAGAAGTGGGCGGCGCAGCTCGCTCAATGTAATCCCAATCTGCGCACCATTGAACCGCAGGGCTATCTCGAGTTTCTTGCGCTGCAGAAGAACGCGACCATGGTCATCACTGATTCCGGCGGCATTCAGGAGGAGACCACCTATCTGGGAACTCCCTGCCTCACGCTGCGCGAGAACACCGAGCGACCGATCACCATCACCCAAGGCACCAATCTGCTCATCGGGCGCGATTGGGAGCTGCTGCGCAAGGGCTTTCACGCGGCTTTGGCCGGACCGCGCAAACAGTTGGCCCCCCCGCCGCTCTGGGACGGCAAGGCTTCGGAGCGGATTGCGGAGATTCTGACTCGCCTTTCTCGATAGAGAATTTCTGCCTTTTTTGCAGATGCGGACATTTACTTCACGCCACAGGCTATAACTGGTAGCGATAACAGGCCATCCAGCATGATTGACAGGTGTAGCCGTTGTGGCTACACTCAACATCGGAGGTACTTCATGCGTCAAGTGTCCCTACGGGAGTTCCGAACGCGCGGAGTCAAGGCTTTGAAGGAAGTTCCCGCGGGAGAAACCACTCTTCTGGTTGGCCAGAAGGGGCCTGCATTCTTTCTGGTTCCTGTTTTTGGCGATGTTGTGAAAGAAGATAGCGAACTGCGGCGCGCCATGGCGCTGGCCAGCCTGCGAGAGGGATGGCGTCGTGCCGAAGAGTCTGGCGCCATTCTCGCCAGCGACGAAGAGATTGAAGCGGAGATCAATCGAATTCGCAGATTCCCTGAAAATGAGCTGGAATGCGTTTAATTGTTCTCGATACCAACGTGATCGTCTCTGCCGGCATCAATCCTGGCGGAGCGCCCGCGAAGATCGTTGCGGGTCAGGTGTTGAGAGGCATGATTCATCTAGTGACCTGCCCTGGAGTTGCGGCAGAATACCGGGAAGTTGTCAGGCGGTCCAAGTTCCATCGTTATAGGTTTCCTCCTCTTTGGCTGGAGTACCTGATTGAAGCGAGCATGCAGCTTCCCAACCCCGCGCCAGGGTCTTTTGTATGCCCCGACCCGAAAGATACTCATTTTATTGCTCTTGCGCGCGCGGCTGGAGCCTGGCTTGTGACAGGAAATCTGAAACATTTTCCGGAAGCTGTACGGAATGGAGTATCTGTGGTCTCGCCCGCATCGTATCTGGCGCATCTCGCTGGGAATTGAACGCCTGCAGAACTGCTTTCGCCGGGACAGTTTTTCGCGAAGAAGTTTCATTGATGAATGTTTTTGAGGCAACACGATGAATGATTTGAATGTTCTGCTGGTGACCTACTCGTTTCCTCCCGTGGGCGGAACGGGTGTAATGCGGGCCGCCAGTCTGGCGCGTTATTTGCCCGCCGAAGGAATCCGCCTCGATGTTCTGACCGCGCGCAATGCCTCCGCCGTAGGCTCTGATGCCGCTCTGCTCAAGGAGATTCCTGAGGAGGTCACGGTTCACCGGACCCTTACGCTGGATCTTCCCTTCAGCCTGAAGAAGAAGATCAAGAGCCTGATCGCGGGCCGCCGGCCGCCGGCCGCCAATTCTGCCTCCACTGCCGCCGCCGGCAAGCCGGGCTTTCTCAAAAGAGTCATCGGAGAGATTCTTCAGCCTGATCCTCAAGTGACCTGGCTTCCGGTTCTGGCTCGCGCCGCGCGCCGCATCGTGAAAGCGCGCAAGATCGACCTGGTTCTCATCACCGTGCCGCCCTTTTCCTGTGTGCTGCTGGTGGAGAAGCTGCGCCGGGAGTTTCCCCATCTGGCCATCGTCGTCGACTTTCGCGATGAGTGGCTGACCACCACCTTTGATCTGGTCAGTTTTCTCTTCAGCCGCAGCGAACGCACCCGCAAAATTGCCGAGAACGCCGAATGCGTGGCCGTGCGGAACGCCAGCGCCATTGTCGCGGTGACCGAGGCGGCGCGCGGCCAGATTCGCTCCCGCTATCCACGCGAGGCCGAGGGCAAATTTCAGCTCATCCCCAATGGATTTGACGCCACGCGCCTGGTTCGCTCCGCGGGATCACCGGCGCCGCCCCGGCCGGACGGAAAGATTCTGGTCACCTACGTCGGCACCATTTACGCTTCCACCGAGCCGGCTTCACTGGTTGAAGCTCTTCAATCGCTGCCTCCGGAGGTGAAGTCGCGCTTCATTCTCCGCATCATCGGCCACATCGAGGAGCCTCGCTTCCGCGAAGCTCTTCTACAACTCGGCGAGATGGTCGAGTTGAAGGGCTACCTGCCCCAGCGTGAAGCCCTGGCGGCGATGAACGAAACCGACTATGTTTTGCTCATCAACCACGATCCGCTGAATGTCGGCGGCAAATTCTACGATTACGTCGGCGGCGGCAAGCCCATTCTCGGCGCGGTTCAGCCGGAGGGCGAGACGCGGCGTCTCTTCGATGAATTGCGTGCCGGCTGGTGGGCGGCCAATCACGATGTGGATGGCATTCGGCAGCTTTTTGTGGACGCGGCAGCGCGCGGCAACTCTCTGGCACGCGAGTTTCAGCCGGATACGGTTAAAATTGCGCAGTATGAGCGCAAAGTTCTGGCGCAGCGGTACGCCAAGCTGCTCTATTCCATCGCCGGCAGAGAACGCGAATAGTGGAGATTAGCGTTGCTCAAGATTGCAGTGATAACCCGGTACTTTCCCAGTTCGGCGGAGCCTTGGCAGGGCCGCTCGGCCTATCAGACGCTGCGCGTGCTGGCTCGCAAGGCTGATCTGCGCGTCTTCTACCCCAACGCACAATATCCCGCGCTGCTGAAGCCGCGCAGCCGGGGCTATGACCGCTTGGACCCCGCCTTCAGCCCGCCTGAGGTAAAGGCCAGCTACTTCGATTTCCCCGCTCTGCCCATGCTTTCCCGGCCGCTCAATGGCTGGCTGGCCGCTCGCACGCTGCTGCCGCACGTGCGCGCCTTCGCTCCCGATCTGATCTTTAGCTTCTTTCTCTATCCCGACGGCTATGCCGCGCTCAAAATCGCCAAAGCCCTCCGGGTTCCCGTCGTTGTCATGAGCATTGGATCGGACCTCAACCGGATAGGCGACCCCATCTCCGCCCGACTGACTCGTAAAGTGCTGCGCGAGGCTGATTCGATTGTCACGGTCAGCGGCCACCTCTGCGCCAAGGCGATCGAGATGGGAGCCGCTCCGCAAACGACCCGCGCTGTCGTCAACGGCTGTGACCTCTCGGTCTTTCACCCCATGGACCGCATAGAGGCTCGGCGCAAGCTCGGACTCAGCGTAGAGGCCGAGACCGTGGTCTACATCGGGCGCATGGATTTGCAGAAAGGATTGCGGGAACTGGTTGATGCTGCTGTACTTGTGCGATCGAGCCGCCCCAATCTACAGGTGTATATGGTGGGCGCGGGGCCGGACCGCCCGCAGATCGAGAGCGCCATTCAGGCTCAGAGTGCCGCCGACTTTGTCCACGCTCTCCCCGCTTGCGCGCCTGACGACGTGGCTGTTTGGATGGCGGCGTCCAACCTGGTTACGCTGCCCAGCTACATGGAAGGCTGCCCCAATGTGGTGCTGGAGGCGCTCGCTTGTGGCCGGCCGGTGGTCGCTACCCGGGTCGGGGGGATTCCCGAGATTCTCAGCGCCGCCTGCGGAGAACTCGTGCCTCCGCGGGACTCGGCTGCGCTGGCGCGGGCGCTGGCATCCGTTTTGGACCGTAGCTGGGAGGCCGAGTCCATTACCGCCCACGGCAGCCGAAGCTGGGAATCGGTAGCCGGTGAGTTGCTGGAAATCTTTCTCCCGCTTGCAATTATGCGGAAAGCAGGCCGGGCATGAAAGCGATGCGCAACGCCGCTCGGAACCTCTACCGTCTCTTCGCAATTCTCGGCTTCCTGATGATTTTCGTTTCCTTTACCCCCGTCGTCTCCTGGTGGGCCTATGCCTACGCCGGTTCAATCGAGAATCCCAAAGGCGACGTTCTCATCCTGCTCAGCGCCGCGGGGGACGAAGAGGATGGCGGCGGCATCTCTTACTCGTCTTACTGGCGCGCAAGGCAAGCGTTGTATGCATGGCAGACCGGCGGCTTCAAGAAGATCGTGATCTGCGGATTTGGCGACCCCGGCATTCACGATTATCTTCTTGCCCAGGGCATCCCCCGGGCTGCGTTTGTCCTGGAAAGGCCCTCCACCAGCACCCGCGAAAACGCCCTCGAAACCGCGCGCCTGCTTCCGGAACTGCCCGGAAGGAAGGTTCTCCTCACCAGCGATTTTCACATGCTGCGCGCGCTTGGCGCCTTCCGCAAGCTGAAGATTGACGCCGCGCCCATGGCGGTGCCGGATATGCTCCATGCCGCCGAACATTGGCCCGGGCGCTTCCCCGCCTTTGAAACCATGGCGGCGGAATCGGCAAAGATCGCCTACTATAAGCTGCGCGGCTGGATGTAGTGCGGTGGCGAGTGAATGAATGAAAAAGTGAAAAAATGCACTATTCTTACTTCACTCATTCACTTCTTCACTCGTTCACGATCGGCCAGTGCAGCGTCACCAGAATCGCGGCCCTGCACCTCCTGCAGCTTGTAGAGCAGCGACCGGTAGCTGATATTGAGCCATTTGGCTGTCTTGCGGCGGCTCCAGCCATTGGCCTCAAGAACCTTCTGGATGATTTGCATCTCCAGATCCTGTGTGGCCGCCTTGGTGATCTCTTTCAGGGAAATGGGCTTGGAGAGGTCGATCTCAGTGTTCAACCGGGCCGGATGGATCGGGCGCGCGGGAACCAAATCAGCGGCCAGGGCCTCTTCACTCCCGATCAGAATGTAGCTGCGAATCATGTTTTCCAACTGACGAATGTTTCCAGGCCATTCGTAGCGTTGCATCAGGCGCATGATCTCGCGTGAAATCGGCTTGGGGGTGCGGTGAAAGAGCTTGCTGTAACGATCCAGCATGTAGTTGATCAGCATGGGCAGATCGGCCGTCCGCTGACGAAGCGGCGGCAGCTCGATGGTCACGGCATTAATGCGGAAGAAGAAATCCAGGCGAAAGCTGCCATTCTCGGTCTGTTTCCGCAGATCCTGGCTGGCGGCGGAGACCAGCCGGAGATTGACCTTCCTCGGCTCCTGCCCTCCAACCCGCATGAAACTGCCATCCTGCAGCATTTGCAGCAGTTTGGCTTGCACAGAAAGATCCAGGTCGCCAATCTCATCCAGAAAGAGGGTTCCCATCTGCGCCAGTTCTACGCGGCCGCGCTTGGTTGCATACGCTCCGGTGAAGGCGCCTTTTTCATAGCCGAAGAGCTCAGACTCGATCAGCGTATGCGGAATCGCCGGACAAGCGACTTTGACCCAGGCGCCCTTGGAGCGATTCGAGTAGGTATGCAGTAGTTTGGCGAAGATCTCCTTACCGGTTCCGCTTTCTCCTTGAATCAGCACTGGAACCGTGGTCTCAGCGACCCGTTCCAGCTTCTCACGAGCTGCGGCCATCAGAGGCGTCTTCCCAAGAATGATCTCGATGGGAGGCATTTCACGCAGATCGTTTGTTGCATGTGAACGGGCCAGGGGCATGGTTCTCTCGAGGTTTCAGCGGCTCTATTTGCAACTTGGCGGCCAAACACGCTTCCTGGGCTGGTAACGCGCGCGGCACATCCACGTAACTGGATCATTCACTTGGTGGTAATGCCATGCGGCACACCCCTCGATGAATGGACTCAGGGGTTTGCGATATATGAAAATTATTGCACATTGTGGCGAATGAATTACCACTTTCAATGGTACTATGGTGAGGAAGCGGCGTGTGTTTGCTCTCTGTCGGCGGGGGAGGGACAATTCCTCCTATTTATCTGTCTTTGTCCCTGGGCCGGCCGTGATCATTCCGCACACCTCTGCATTTCTCATCCGGGCCCATTTCAATCTCCTTGTCCTGCCCATCGGGCGAGGAGGGAGGCTTTTACGGCGAGGTTGGACAGTAACGAAAAGAACCGGGATTGTAAGGTTGTCATCGGGAGTGATTTTGAAGACTAGAAATAAACGCAACCCCCTTATCGCAGCGCTGGACCCTGATCCCGCGATCCTGAAATACTTGCAGCGCATTCTCTCTGATCGCTTCAGCATGAATCTATTTACAGATGCGGCGGAACTGCTGCAAAGTCTCGGCGAATCTCCCACTCCCGATCTGATCCTGATGGATTGGCATATAGATGAGAGCAGCGCGGCCGAGAATGGATTCGAGCTGCTGACCAAGATTCTCGCCTTCAAACCAGTTCTTCCCGTGATTCTGCTGGCTTGTTCCGCTGAATTGAATGAGGTGGTGGCGGCCACGCGAATGGGCGCCGCGGACGTGATTCTCAAGCCCTTCCGAAAGGCCGACATCGACCAGGCCGTGGAACAGTGCTTGCAAAAATCGCACCGGCAGACTATCCGCGAGGAGGATGAGAGCCAGGAGATCCCACTGGACGAGAACACCTCCTTTGTCCGGGCCTGCAAGCGCATGAAGGAGATTGAGGGGCAATGCCGCCTGGTGGCGCGCGCCGACATACCGGTTCTGATCCTGGGCGAGAGCGGCACGGGCAAGGAAGTGGCCACGCTCTTCATCCACAAGATGTCGGCTCGCAGTCAGCGCAGCTTTATGAAGGTCAATTGCGCCGCCATGCCCGCGGATCTGCTGGAAAGCGAACTCTTCGGCTATGAACCCGGCGCATTTACCGGGGCGGTTAAATCCAAGCCGGGCAAGTTTGAAATCTGCAACAATGGCACCATCTTCCTGGATGAGATCGGCGAAATGCCGGCCGTTCTGCAAGCCAAACTTCTGCAGGTTCTTCAGGACGGCAGCTTTTCCCGCCTGGGCAGCCGCACCACTGTCAAAGTGGATGTGCGGGTGATTGCCGCCACCAACGTTGACATCAAAGCGGCGATTGCGCAAAAGACCTTTCGCGAAGATCTCTACTATCGCTTGAATGGCTTCACGCTGAAGATGCCTCCGCTGCGCGAGCGCCTCGAGGAGATCCCCATTCTGGCCGTCCACTTCATGCGCAAAGTCGCCGCAAAATACGAGCGTGAGCCGTTGCCTATCTCTCCCTTGCTCCTGCAGGCTCTTTGCAGCTATCCTTGGCCGGGTAATCTGCGCGAACTGGAGAATACCATCAAGCGCTACCTGATTCTGAATGACGAGCAGGCGATCATCGATGAGTTGCTGCCCCACTCCAGAGTCGATCTGGCCGCGAGCAGCGAGGAAGAGGCCCGGAGGAATGGAAGCCTGAAGCATATGGTGCGGAATTTGAAGGACGGCGCCGAATCCGGGGCCATCGCCAAAACGCTGGAAAGTACCGGATGGAATCGCAAGGCAGCCGCCAACGAACTGCAGATCAGCTACAAAGCCCTGCTCTACAAGATCAAACAGTACAATCTGTTGCCACCGCAAAAGACGGTCAATTCAATCGTGAGACAAAAAATATGACGCAACCCATGCAAGGCTTCGATTTACCCCGGTCGGAGAAGGTTGTTATACAGTTCGGAGACCGGACAATCAAGGGCTACCTTGAATCACCCGCCTGGAAGACCGTGGAAGAGATGTTGAGCCACGCTCCCCAAGGTTCGCCGGAGAGCTTTCGCGTTCGCAGCCTGGACATGGAAAGTGTCGAGGAGGTTTCCGCCGATGCAATCAAGGCTATCTTTTATGTCAACTGCTTTGAGGGAGACTCCAAGCACGAAATTCTCAACTTTCACTCCCGCGCCCCCATCGTCCATGGCATCTGGATGCGCCTGCAATTCCGTGACGGCGAAGTGATGGAAGGAATCGTCTATAACTCGATCCGCTATCTGGTGGATCCGGGCTTCTTCCTGATGCCCACCGATCCCGACAGCAACAACCGCCTGGTCTACGTGCGTAAAGACTGGCTCACCGACCATCGCGTTCTGGGAATGCGCAAACTCTAGTGAAGTGAAAGAGTGACGTAAAAATGGCGCATATTTTTCACTGAATCACTCTTTCCCTGGCAAATCAGGCGCAGGCCGCCTCACGCTGGATCGAATACTGAAGGATCTCTGCCGCTACTCCGGTCAATTGCCGGGATGTAGTGTCGGTGCGGATCACGCGCCCCTGGCAACGGATCAAGCAGCAGGTGGAAAGGGTGATCTCCGGCGGCAATTCAACCAGAAATTCAAAATCCTCTCCAAGCGGAGTGGCGTCGCTCAGATCCAAATAGAAATAAACTCCACGGTTGCTCAAATCCCTTGTAAATCCTGAGATTTCGCGTTTTCCTACAAAAACTGTAAGTGGCGCATTGATCCCGAAGCGCTGCCGCTCCCGCCGGTCGTTCACTGAATGCAAGCTGCTTTTCATGACATCCCTTCTCAACGAAACAGTCCGAAGAATGAATCAAAATTGGCGAATACTACAACAAAACAGGTCGAGAATGCCGGTTTGCGGATTCCGCAACAAGCCGTTCGGAGTCTTGGACGCATAGAATGGCTTTCCGAGAGGTAACACAACCATCAGTTACCACATTTCCGCACATGGACGAACGTACTTGTTGTAGCAATCTCAACGCCAAATGAATCCTTGGTAAATCTTTTGTTTTTGATCTTCTCAAATACCACTGTGCAAGCATTTGCATAGTGCGTGGGTAGATTTTAGTCACTTTACTCCAAATTGAGGACACCTTCGCCAAAGCCCGGTCTCTCAGTTTCCGATCGGATGCTCTAGGATGGCTTCATGGCTTCGCTCCTGGAGATTCGCAATTTGCAGATTGATTTCGGCCTCGCGGAGGCGGTGCGCGGCGTCAATCTGCGCCTCGACGAGGGCGAAGTGCTGGGACTGGTGGGAGAATCCGGCTCAGGCAAGAGTGTGACTGCATTGGCCATTCTCGGACTGCTGGGGTCCGCGGCCCAGGTTGCCGGCAACATTCTTTGGCGCACGGCCGGGAAGGATGAGGCTCCTCCGATCGATTTGCTGCGCCAGCCTGCGGGAGCGTTGCGGCGGTTGCGCGGAAGCGAGATTGCCATGATCTTCCAGGAGCCGATGACCGCTCTAAATCCGGGCTTGACCATTGGCCGGCAGGTCGCGGAAGCCGCCGAGGCGCACCATCCCTCGTTGACCGGTCGCCAGTCGAAGCGGCAGACGATTGCGGCTCTGGAGTCGGTTGCCATTCCCGATGCCGCGCGCCGCTACGGTGACTATCCGCACCAGTTTTCCGGCGGGCAGCGGCAACGGATTCTGATCGCCATGGCCCTTATCAACCGCCCCCGGCTGCTGATTGCCGATGAACCCACCACGGCGCTGGACGTGACGGTACAGGCCCAGGTGCTCGAACTGCTGCGCCAGCTTCAGCAGCAGAACGGACTGGCCATGCTTTTTATTTCCCATGATTTAGCGGTAGTTGGCCAGGTGGCTGGCCGGGTCGCCGTGATGCGTAAAGGCGAGGTGGTGGAAGCGGGTTCGGCGGAGCGCCTGCTGACCTGTCCCGAACACCCCTTCACGCGCAGTCTTCTGGCCGCCGTGCCCACGCTCAGAACCGACCGCAACCAGCCGCTGGCCATGATTCGGCGTAACTCTCAAGACGGCTGATCCTTGTCTAACGCTGCTTGCCGCTCCACTCCAAATAGCTGGCGAACTCCGCTTGACCGGGCATTTTCAGCTCAAATTTTCCGCTCAGCACGCCATCGACGAGTACGTAGCTCAGGCGGTACTGCGCACCGGGCTGCGCCGGATCGGAGAGGAAGACCACGGAATTGGTCGCCGGTGTACTAACGTCGTAGTGAATCACGTGGCCTTCGTTGTCGAAATAGATGGCTTGCAGCGAGCTTCCGTTTGCGGCGGGATAGAGGTAAAGCAGGTCGCTGTGCTGGCAATTGAAGTCGTCCGGCGCGTTGCAGGCGCCGCTGCGCGAGTGGCGCGCCAGAATGTGGTCGCGCAGTTCCAGCCGAAAGGCATATCCGGCCGAAGCCTGCGCCTGCACCACGCCGCCGGTGGTCTTCGACTCCCACGATCCGATCAAAAACCGGACGCTCTTCCAGGGATCGGTATTGGCCGGCGTTTGTGCGGCCGGTGGCAGGGCAGGCTGCACGGGAGTGTTCACTGGAGGGGGCGCCGGGGTGGGAGCGGGAGTTTTCGCAGAGGTCTGCGCAGGCAGTGTCACAGCTGCGCAAAGGGCCAGAACAGCCGGCAGTACAAAGCGTCTCTTCATGAAGATGCTCACGATTCAAGTGTCTACTCTGCGGAGCTGACAGGCAGCGCTCGATTTGGCGTTTTCTGCATTCACTTCCCATTCTGAATCTTGATTGCGGGGTGCTTCCGTTTCACGGCTGCCATGACTGCTGAGCGACGTCTTCAATTGGGTAGCGTCCGGTCTTTGGAAAGACAAAATCACTTCAAAGTTGCACATTGGGAGATGTCGTCCCGCATGAAGGCATCGCTCATGGCGTGTCCTTTTCATCAGGTTCTACGATTGCCCACTACAATAAGGTCAGATGCTGCATTTTTCTGTTCTTCCCCAATTCATGGATTGGCACTGGCTTTGGCTTTCCGTGGCTGCTTTTTTGGCTGGGGCGCTGAATGCTGTCGCCGGCGGCGGCTCGTTTCTCTCCTTTCCGGCGATGCTGGGGATGAGGATTTTGCCGATTCAGGCCAACGCGACCAACTCGGTGGCTGTTTGGCCGGGGCAGTTGACTTCGATCGCTGCCTACCGCGAGGATTTACGGAAAAATCTTCGCCTGGCATTGCTGATGGCAGTTGCCGGCTTCACAGGCGGCACTGTTGGGGCGCTGGTGTTGATCCATACGCCACAGATGACCTTTCTGCACATGGTGCCCTGGCTGCTGCTGATTTCAGCATTGATCTTCGCTGCCAGCGGACCGGTCTCCCGCTGGCTGGAGGCGCGTAAAACGACTGCCGCCGGCGAGAGGACTCCGTCGGGCGGGCTGCCGCTTTTTGGGACTATGGTAATTGTTTGCTTTTATATCGGCTACTTTGGCGCTGGCGCTGGATTTTTGATCATCACGTTGCTCTCTCTCCTCGGGCACCAGGATTTGCACGAGATCAACGCTCTCAAAGTGTCCGCGACCACTGCGGCCAACGGCATCGCCTGCATCATCTTCGCCGTCAGCGGTCAAGTGATCTGGCGCTACTGCCTGCTGGCGATGATTGCCTGCGCCATCGGCGGCTACGTCTCGGCGCGACTGGCGCGGCGGATTCCACAATCTTTTTTACGCGGCTTGGTTGTTTTCATCGGACTCTCGATGGCCGCGTGGTTCTTTCTGCATCAACGGTGATCCACTCTCCGCTGTAAACTGGGTTTATGAGCCACGAAGGCATTCGGATTCACCGCAAGGAAGACGAGAACGAAGAAGCCAAGCCGCTAGCCCGCATTAGCGTCACGCCGGATAAAGTCCGAGTGCTGCTGACTGAGGGTAAAGGCATGGAGATTGACTGGGTGGACGGCCACCGCAGTGCCTGGAGCTTTGCTTGGCTACGCGATGCCTGCCCCTGCGCCACCTGCGTCGAGGAGCGCAAGCAGGACGGCCGCAAAGCTGGGCAGCCCAGAAAGAAGCCAGCCGCCGTACTGCCGATGTACACCCCCCCCGCCAAGCCAGCAAGCGCCCACCCCGTCGGCCGATACGCAATTCAGTTCAACTGGCAGGACGGCCACTCCGGCGGGATTTACTCCTGGGAGTATCTGCGACGCTGCTGCCAGTGCCAGGAATGCACTTTTGAGGCTGCGGAGACTTCGGGCACGCTGAATTGAGTGACCGGCCCATGACGGGACTTACACCCGTAAGTGTGCGCCCAGGCAGGGCGCACCAGGAGAGCAGACCAGGGCGATCGCTTCGGGGTACAGCAATTGGAGAACCGCTTTGGCCCTTGCGGGATTTTTTGTGCATTTCACTCAAATCCGGCCCTTGTTCCTCAGCCTCTTCCATCTGCCGCCCTATTTGCACGCTCAAAGGTGAGTGAAGCTGAGTTGATGCAATAGCGCAGCCCCGTGGGACGAGGCCCGTCCGGAAAGACATGACCCAGATGCCCCCCGCAGCCAGCGCACGTGACCTCGACCCGCCGCATTCCAAGGCTGAAATCCGCGTGTTCAGCGACAGCCGTCGTGCCGGCAGGCAATAGGAAGCTCGGCCAACCGCAGCCAGAGTCGAATTTGGCCCCGCTTAAAAACAGCAGCGCCCCGCACCCCGCGCAATGGTAATTCCCGGTCTCGTGGTTCTCGGTCAGCGCGCCCGTGAAAGGCCGCTCGGTGGCCTTTTGGCGCAAGATGCTGTACTGCTCCGGGGTGAGCAGTGCACGCCACTCTGCTTCGGTGCGCTCAATCTTCTGCGGCTTTTCGCTCAAGGAAACCTCCGGGAGATTCCGCCCATTGGATGTTTCCTGTCCGCAAAAGGAATCAACTGGAGGACGTCAGACCTCGGCAATCAACTCGATCTCCACCAGCACATCCTTCGGTAGCCGGGCCACCTCAACGGTGCTCCGGGCAGGAAGGGGCGCATCCTCTTGATCCGCGAAATAGCTGCCATAGACTGCATTCATGGCCGCGAAATCATTCATGTTCTTCAGAAAAACCGTCGCCTTGACCACATTTGCCAGACTCGATCCGCCTTCTTCCAGCACCGCTTTCAAGTTCTCGAAGGCGCGCCTCGTCTGCTCGGTAATGCCGCCCGTGACCACCTGCTGGGTGGCCGGATCAACCCCCACCTGGCCGGCGGTAAAGATAAGGTTTCCCACGCGCACGGCTTGCGAATAGGGACCAATGGCTGCGGGGGCGTTGTCGGTTGCGATGGCGAATTTGCTCATGATTAGATTGTAATTCCGTCGCAGGCTCAATCCAGGATCGCATTATCAATCAATCGCGTCGAACCCACCCACGCGGCCACTGCAAAGAGGCTTCCCGGCGCGGCTGCTTCCACCGGCTCCAGCGTCTCCCAGTCCACAAGCTCAATATAATCAACGCGCACACCGGGTTCAGCCGCGAAGGTCTGCCGCGCCGCCGCGATCAGATCTTTCGCGCTCCGCTCACCCGCCGCCACAAGCGCTTCCACCCGCCGAACCGCCGAACTCAAAACAAGCGCCTGCGCCCGCTTCTCCGGGCTTAGATAGATATTGCGCGAACTGAGCGCCAGCCCGTCCGTTTCGCGCACAATCGGGCAAACCACCAACTCGGCAGGCAGGCGCAAATCTGTAACCATACGCCGCAGCACGGCTACCTGAGCGGCGTCCTTTTGCCCGAAGAAGGCCCGATCGGCCTCCGAGGCAATCAGCAGCTTGGCCACCACCGTGGCCACGCCGCGAAAGTGCCCTGGTCGCGACAGCCCGTCCAGCCGGTCGCTAAGGCCTTCTACCTCAACGTATGTCGCCGCCCCGGCGGGGTAAAGTTCTCCCACCGGCGGAGCAAAAACCGCCGTCGCCCCCTCCCCTTCGGCCAGCGAACAATCCGCTTCAAAGGTTCTTGGATAGCGCGCATAATCCTCGTTTGGCCCAAACTGCGTCGGATTGACGAAAATGCTCACCGCAGCAGCCCCGCACGACTCCCGCGCCGCGCGAATCAGCGAAGCGTGCCCCGCGTGCAGCGCGCCCATCGTCGGCACAAATCCGACCGTCTTGCCCTCGCCCCGGGTCTTCCGCGCCCACTGCCGGATTTCCGCAACACTACGCAATATCTCCATCAAACTCTTCGTATTCTCCCTGTATTTTCAGTTGTTTCCAACGTCCGGCGCACCGCTTCCGGCAGGTGGTAGCTCTCTTCGTCCGAGGGAAAGCTGCGCCGCTCGACATCTTCCCGGTAGCCTTCTACCGCCGACCGGATCAGCGCGCCGGCGTCGGCATAGCGGCGCACAAATTTGGCCGGCGGCGCAAACGTCAAGCCCACCAGATCGTGAAAGACCAGAATCTGCCCATCGCACTCCGGCCCCGCCCCAATCCCGATCGTAGGAATCGGCAGCTCGGCAGTGATCATTGCGGCCACCTCCCGCGGCACGCCTTCCAGCACGACGGCCCCCGCGCCCGCCTCGGCCAGCGCATGTGCATCGGCTTTGAGCTGAAGCGCCGCGTCCGCGCTGCGCCCCTGCACCCGGTAACCACCCATCTGATGAATACTTTGCGGCGTCAATCCCAAGTGTCCAATTACCGGAATCTCGGCCTCGTTGATTGCCCGGACCAGCTCGATCCGCGCCCCTTCAATCTTGACCGCCTCCGCGCCCGCCTCTTTCACGAACCGGATGGCGTTGGCAACTCCTTCGCTCACGGCGCCGTGATAGCTGCCAAAGGGCATATCGGCCACCACCAGCGCGCGGCGCACGGCCCGCCGCACCGCCCTCGTATGGTGCAGCATCTCATCCACCGTCACGGCGAGGGTGTTTTCGTAACCCAGCACCACCATGGCCAGCGAATCACCCACCAGGATCAAGTCAATCCCCGCCTCGTCCACTATGCGGGAAGTTGCATAATCATAAGCGGTTAGCGCACTGATGGCCTTGCCCTGCCGCTTCATCTCGGCCAGCACGGGCATGGTAACTTTTATTGTGGAATTGGCGGTCGAGGCTGAAGCGCCTCTGCCCGGGAAGTTGGTTATGCTCATAAAACCTCCAGTGCCGCTCCGAAGACTCAGGATGCAGCCCGTTCAACAAGAGTATACGCCCATTGAAGCATGGCAATCGCATTTGAAATCATCTGGAGGGAGCAGGGGCATTTATGCCCC
>CAYVGW010000091.1:0-16679 GCA_964450895.1 uncultured Occallatibacter sp.
GTCGTTGAGGCCGAGGTTGAGGATGGTGTCCATCATGCCGGGCATGGAGAACTTGGCGCCGGAGCGGACGCTGACCAGCAGAGGATTCTTGCCCGCGCCCAGCTTCTGCCCCTGCAACTCTTCGAGCCGCGCCAATGCGGCGTACATCTCTTTGTCCACCGCGTCGCTCAGCTTGCCGCGCATGAACTCGCGACAGGATTCAGTCTGAATGGTGAATCCCGGAGGCACCGGCAATCCGACGTTGGTCATCTCTGCCAGGCCGGCGCCCTTGCCGCCCAGCACATCCTTCATCTTGCCATTGCCATCGGCCTTGCCGCCGCCGAAGAAATACACGTATTGGGTTGATGTTGAATCTGCCTTTGTGGCAGACGACTTGTCCACAGCGCCCTGCGTCATGGGATACAACCTCCGTATTTTCGGTTTCCGCGGGAGCGGTCCGGAAGAGAGGGTGGCAGGACACGGCTCAGCCATGCAACAGGGTGCATTCGGTTGTAGGGCGGAGCGAGCGCCGGTCATCCAGCATCAGACAGCGCTGCGCGGGATTGATTTGTCGTTACTACAAATAACGTCTCAAGTATACAGTTGCCTGTGCCCAAGGTCACAGACCTTTCTGCGGTGCCTCTCAAACCCCCGCCCAGCAAGCACTTGGCTGCTCGCTATCTGCGGAAAACCGCGAAAACATGGCATGATTCCGCCTAGCTCACGATATTTTCATGCGCTGCATGCAGCTTCACTGCGCCGCATTGTGAGGAAAAAAACACAATGTGAATTGTCACTGATCCGGTCAAATCAACCGGAATGTAGCGCCGGTCTCCAGACCGGCTGTCGTGTGGGCGTCCTCGCCCGCACCAGTTTTATGCCCTGCGGGTCGATAACGCTGGTGGAAACTAACTTGCCAACTGGCAGTCTATCGCTCGCGCCGTAGACGCAATGGTGATTAGCCCAGCGCTTCAGCGCTGGGTGGGCGCAACCAGCAACCCCTCCGGAGTCCCGTCGGGACGGCGCGAAACCCGCCAAGATGCGGGTCTCAATGAAATCAACCACTTGAATCCTTTGCGCAGAGTGGTTTCTTGTCAGTTCGTGATCAGCGTAAAACTGGTGCTGTGCGCAATCGATCCCCCCGTTGCCGTCACCGTCACGGTCGAAGTGACAGGCGGAGGATCGGATACCGTGCCTGCGGAACTACAGCCGCCGAGCAGGCCCATCCCGGCGACGCTGAGCGCCAGCAGCAGAAGCATCGGCAAGCGCCGCCGCTTCTTCCATCCGATGAAACAAAACGCAGCCGCCAAAGCGGACGCGGGAATAAGCGGGCTGGAGTTGCGGCGCAAAGCCGCCGAGGAGGCGGCAGTGGTCACGGTTAGCGTCGTGTAAGTGACGCCCGCGGGAGTCGGCGCTGTCTGCATGACAAAGCTGCACGCAGCCCCAGCAGGCAGCCCCGAACAAGCAAAGGAAACATTGGAATTGAAGCCGCCCTCATCCTGCACCGTGATGGTGGCCGTTCCGCTCTCTCCGACTAGAACCGAGAGCGACGCCGGATTGATCGCGATAGTAAAGTCCGGCGGAATGGTGTAAGTCGCGTTGGCAATGGCGCTGTTCGCGTAATTCGTAGCCACGGCGATAGCCTGTATGGTTTCAGTCGCCGCCACCACGATTGGCCCTGTGTACTGGGTCGAGCTGATTGTCGGCGTCGTGATTCCGTCAGTAGTGTAATAAATTACCGCTCCCGGCGTTGTGTCGGTGATTATGACCGACTGCGTGGAAGTATAGGCGCCTGCCGCTGGCGAAAAAACAGGAGTTGCGGCTGCTGAAAGGGAGGAGGATGAAGACAATGGATATTCCCACAGATCGTTGAGATAGCTATTTGCCCCGTTGGAACCCCCAAAAAGCCAAAGATTTCCTTTTCGATCTGTCCAACCCAAGGCGTTCATGCGGCCTCCGGGCGTGTATCCGGCAGTTGCCGTTCGGCTGGTAGCGTCCGCGGTAGAGTGGGTGGCGCCGGATAATTCACTGTGTCTTCCAGAACTCTCTTCGCCAACAACCAATTCAGATGTGCCGTATACTCCCGAACTGCCAGATGAATCGCTGCCGCTCATCCATGCCCATTGGTTGGTGGAAGGATTGAACTCCCAAAGATCATTGAGATTGCCGAGGACGCCATTTGCGTCGAAGCCATAGCCGCCAAAAAGCCAGAGATTGCCGCTGCCATCGGTCCAACTCGAAGCGTACTCGCGGCTTCCGGGAAAGTTGCCGGTAGCTGGCTTTCCCAATGTGCCGTACACACCGGGCGCGCCGCCTTGTGTGGAAAGCGTGTCGCTGCCGCCCATCCAGGTCCAATAGTTGGTGGAAGGATTGAACTCCCAAAGGTCGTTTAAATAGTTGCCGCCGTCAGCGACCATGCCCTGACCGCCAAAAAGCCAGAGATTGCCGCTGCCATCGGTCCAAGTGGCGCCAAACTCACGGGCTCCCGGCAGATTTGTCTCAGATGGCGTTCCCAATGTGCCATACACGCCTGAAGCGCCGCTGCAAGCTACACCCTGTAGACAGGGCGCAGCGCTGTTTCCGCCCATCCAGGTCCATTCCTTCGTGGATGGATTGAACTCCCATAGATCGTTGAGGTATGTATCAACACCGGCCTCTACCATGGTCATGCCGCCAAAAAGCCATAAGCTGCCTTTGTTATCGGTCCAGCCCATGGCGCCAAAACGGCCCGCGGGGACATTTCCATCAACATAGTATCCCGCTGTGCCGTTGTACTGCCCAGGCACGCCACAATAACCGCCAAGCTCCCACACGCAAGTCAGTGTGTTGCTCCCACTCACCCACGCCCATTCGTTCGTGGAAGGGGTGTATTCCCAAAGGTCATTGAGCCAACCATTATCCGGAAGTCCGACGGAGTCGATGCCACCGCCCCCAAAGAGCCAAAAATTGCCGCTGCTGTCGGTCCAACTCGTAGCTGCGTCTCGTGATCCGGGTGCGTTTCCTTCGGAAGGCGTACCCAGTGTGCCGTACTTGCCTGCATATTCGCCACACTGTCCAAACGACGTGCAGGGCAGTGTGCTGTCGCCACCCATCCAGACCCATTCACTCGTGACAGGATTGAACTCCCAAAAATCGTTGAGATCGTTCTCCTGTCCGAGGGCATCATAGCCATCGCCCCCAAAGACCCAAAAATTTCCATCGTTGTCGATCCAACTCGAAGCGTACCAGCGGCTTCCAGGGACATTTCCGACGGCAGGTGTTCCCAAGGTGCCATAAACGCCTGACTGATTCGTTGTGCTGCTCCCCCCCATCCAAGTCCATTCATTCGGCACAGTAGTCTGCGCGACGGCGGGGATCGCCTGGGCGGCAAAACCAAGAAGAAATCCAGCTAGTGAAGCTGACAGCGGGTGGGGGATGCTGATTCGCATTGGATTTTCCTTAAAAAAGCGAGTTGCACAACATTCTATCTGTTGGAGGAGGCTTCTGTTCAACAATATTTCGTTTCACGGCATACGCATCTTTTCCCTCTGTGCACTGCTGATAATTTCCGCCTCCCCGCGTACAATCATCTCAGGTGAAAGACATGCATAGCCGAAAAGCCAGTGTGGTATGTCCAGATATGCCAACAAATACGGTGGAGGCGATTGCCAAAAAGCTACTCCCCCCTCCCCCCCCTATTTACTGTGAAACTGTGAAACTGTGAACTAAAATAACGCCAATGCTTCAAATCGAGACAAACCGATGCGCAAACGTTACTTCGGTCCATGGCGCGGCACTCCGATTTGTCGTAGAGTAACGCCATGTATCTTGATTTGCACGACGTTCGCAGAGCTTTCAGTGAAGATGAGTTCTTTCCCTTCTTCCAGCCATTAGTCGAATTGAACAGCCGCCAGTTGACAGGCTTTGAAGCTCTGGCGCGCTGGAATCATGGGCGTCTGGGCGCGCTTTCACCGGACGCTTTCATTCCCATCGTGCAGAAGTGCGGATACATCAATACGCTGACGCAGAAGCTATTGACGAAGATCTTCGCCATTACCCCGCTGCTTTCTGGCGCTCTGCGCCTCTCCATCAATCTCTCTCCGCTGCAATTGATGGATGAGTCGCTGCCCAAACAGATCGCCGCGGTAGCTCATAGCGGCGGATTTCTGCTGGATCGGCTGACCATCGAGATGACGCAGAACGTGTTGCTGGACGATCTGCAATCCGCGCAGGCAGTGGCCGCTGAGATCAAGTCCATGAACTGCCGTTTGGCTCTGGATAACTTCGGCAACGGCCACTCCAGCCTCTTTCACCTCCGCGCCTTGCCCTTCGACGAACTCAAGATTGACCGCAGTTTCGTCCATGCGATTCATCAAAACGGGGATAGCCGGAAGATCGTCGCGGCACTGGTCAATCTGGCCAAGAACCTGGGAATGACCACCGTTGCGGAAGGCGTGGAGACCGAGGAGCAGGCCGGCATCATGCAGGATCTGGGCTGCCAACTGGCGCAAGGCTGGCTCTTCGGCAGGCCCGCCGCCGCCAGCGAGATTCCCCGCATGATCGCCGAGGCAACTGACCTGCCAACAGAGAGTCTGTGCGAAGCAAGCTAGCAACCGCTTCTTCAGCTCGCGCCATGCGGACTGGGATTCTCCTTGCGTCCCATGCGCGCCACGCTGAACTGCGCTCCGGCAAAGAGAATCAGCCCGGAGACATAGGCCCAGAAGAGCAATCCTACCGAGACAAAAAATGGTCCGTAGAGCGCGCGGAGATCCAGGTGCGGCAGGACAAGCACGAAGATATATCGGGATACTAGCCAGATGACCCCCGTGTAGACAGAAGTGTGCAGTACTGACCGCCAGGGAACCTTGCGGTTGGGCAGCAGCCAATAGATGGAAAAGAATAAGAGGATCGAAGCTACGCCGGTGGTTGCCGTCAGTACAACAAACTCTGTTCCATGAAGAGTAAATTTGAGAATCCAATCAATGACTTTTATATCTGTCTCGTGATCGAACAAGAACTGCAAGAGACCACGGGCCGCGGCATTGAGCAAAATGCTGCCCATGCCCAAAACGACCATCAGTATGGCCAGTCCAAAGGCGATCACCTGATTTTGAAGATAGTTGCGGCTCTTGGTCACGCCCCAGGCTTGATTCAGCGCTACTTCCAGCGGAAGAAAAATGCCGGTGCAGGCAATCAAAATCATCAGCAAGGAGAAGAATTGTATGCCTTGGTGCGCGGCCGTTATCTCAAGGTAGTGCGCAATCCAGCTTATACCGTCCACTCGAGTGGCCACCGAAGGGAGAAAATAATCCACCATGTCGGAGACTACACCCTGCATCATCGTCGAGTGAAAGACCGAATTACAGAGCGTGTAAAGCAGCACAATGAACGGAATGAACGACAGAATCGCATTGGCCGCCACGCTGAAGGCAAAGGTGTGCACCTCGCTGTCCAGCAGGTAGCTCAGCAGCGCCTTGCCGTCCGAGCGCCAGCGAAACCACTTGGATTTCGCCGGCTCCGATGTCTCAATCACTCCAGCAGCTTCCAGCACATTCTCGCGCGGTTGATCCGCACCTGCGACTTCTATCACGTCTGACATCCCTCCAAAGCAGAAAAAACTTCCCGTATAAAAACAGCAGTGAGTGAGCGGGCCTTTTTCTAGGATAGCGCTCGGTGCCGGATGTTGTGTTTGATCGAGGTTGAAACAAGCGTGGACCGGGAGTTCCACGCTACAGCCTTCCGGGGGGCCGGCGCTACGTTTTCATGCACAACGGGTCGGCAACGGCGAAGAGAAACTTCATTTCGTACACTTCAGCTTTTCCAACGCCCACAAAGCCGCCGTGCGCAGCCCCGCTTCGGGAGCATCGGCCCAGCGTGCAAGCCAGGGCGCAAAGCGGTTCAGCCCGCTGTTGCCCATGGCGACGGCCACATTGCGCTGGAGGCCCCGGAATCCCGCGCGGCGCACCGGCGAGCCGTTGAATGTGCGCTCGAACTCTGCCTCGTCCATCGCCGCCAGCAGTTCCAACGCCGGATTCACCAGCTCCAGACGGGCCTCCAAATCAGCATCCGCGCCGATCAGAGCCTTGCGGTTCCATGGACATACATCCTGGCAGATGTCGCAGCCAAAGATCTGGCGGCCCATGCCTTCCATCCGCTCCGGCGCAATGGGGCCGCGATGCTCGATGGTCAGGTAGGCGATGCAGTGCGCGGCGTCCATCTGGTAGGGAGCAATCAGCGCTCCGGTGGGGCAGGCGTCGAGGCAGCGGCGGCAGCTTCCACAGCGGTCCGGCTGGAGAGCAACTGGCGTAGCCTCTTCTCTCTCCAGCGAGGTCACCAGCACGGCGAGGAATCCAAACGATCCCCGCCGGGGATGGATCAGGCAGGTATTCTTCCCCGTCCAGCCCAAGCCGGCCGCCTGCGCCAATGCCCGCTCCACCAAGGGTCCAGTGTCTACGAAGGCGCGTGCTTCAAAAGCGCCCAACTCCCAGTGCAGCCGCGCCTCGACAGCCTTCGTGCGCTTGAGCAGCACCTTGTGATAATCGCTCGGAAGGCGCTCTCCGCTTGCGTCCAACCGGCTTGACCAGGCGTAGCGCGCGATCCATCCCGCATCTGCCGGCGCCGGATCGGTCGAGTGTGTTTGCGCACTGTTGTAATTGGCCCAGCCGACCAGAATCGAGCGCGCCCAAGGAAAAGGAATCTCCGGCCGTGAGCGCAGCAGGCGCTCGTTGGCCTCTCCGCGCTTAAGGTAGTCCATCGTCCCCGCGCGGCCCGCGCGCACCCATCTCTCAAAGCGCAGCGCATCCCGCTTCTGGTGAGCGTGAGGCAGTGCAAGCAGCCCAGCCTCGGCAAATCCTGACTCCAGCGCCACAACGCGCGCCCGTTCGCTGCTCAGGCGACGGGCGCTGTCCGGGTCGGCGGGTTGGATTGGCTGGGAATCCAAATCACTCTTCTCTTCTATGAGAATAGGCCAGCCGCGCAATCAAAAGAGGGAAGACGATGCTTCAACCCCGGAAGAAAATGGCCTTGCGGAGAATGCCGAGCTTTTGATTCGTCTCCGGATCGCCTTGGATGCGCTGCAAGAAGGCCAGAAAGAGCGCGGAGAGGAGTGCAATGAAGAAGCCGGCGATGGTGGTTCCGATGACGATCAGGCCGCGCTTGGGAAAAGAGCGCTGGTCCGGCACAACCGCCGCATCCACCACCTGAATCACCGCGCCCTGTTTGGCCTCATCAAGTTGGGCAGCCTCGTACTGCCGCGCCAGAATCTCGAAGATCGTCTCGTAATACTTCACGTCGCGCATCCGGCGGATATATTCGAGGCTGGCCTCGGGCACCATTCCCTTGGGAAGGATGAATCCGCCGCTGCCGCTCTCCTGGGAGCCGCCCAGCTTGGCCAACTGCGCCCGCTGGCTTTCCAGTTCCCGCCTCGCCTGCACCAGTTGCGCATTTTCACCGGTGGCATAGGTTTCCATTCCTTGAATCTGCACTTCCTTGGAAGCGATCTGCGCGCGCAATACCGCGGCTGAGTCGATCAAAGCCTTCGCCTGGCTGTTCACTTCAATTAACCCGGTGGACTGCTCCGTCCGCTTCATGGCCTCCTCGGCCTCCGCCAGCTTGTTCTTTGTCAGTTCCAGCTCCTGCTCGAAGAAGAGGCGGCGCTGGGAGGCTTCCGTAATAGCCAGCCGCTGAGAGAGAGCGCGAAACTGATCCACATATCCATTGGCCAGTTGCGCGGCGCGCCGGGGATCGCGATCCTCGATAGTGATGTGAATCAGGCCGTCCTTGGCGCTGCCATCGATGGAAGCTGTTTTTTCAAGCGACTTGCGCGCATCCGAAAGATACTTTTTGCGGTACTCGCCCATCAGGTCGAAATGCTGCACCATCGCATCCTCGACCGAACGGCTGGTCAGCATTCCGACATACAAATCATTGGGATTTTTCAGTCCGAGACCCCCGCCGGCCAGCGCGGCCATGCCGCCCAGATTGCCAAGCTGAGCTGCCAGCGCCGTGCCCATCGAAGAGTTCTGCTGCGGAGTCAAGATGGTTGCAGTGGCGGAATAACGCGACGGCAAAAGCAGCGAGAGCACGATTGCGAACAGGGCGAAGGAAGCCGTGACCGCGAAGATGAAGAGCTTCCGCTCCGCCAGCACTATCAACAGATCAAGGAGGGAGATATCATCGCTCTCCTCCGTGCCGCGCGCGATGCTGTCCGCCTCGAAGCAAGACCGGGCCGAATCATTCGATTTGAATTGCAAAGTTTCCGTCTTCATGGGTTTTTTCTCTGTTGAAGCAGCGCCGCTCCCGACCTGAGGATCGGCCGGGAAGAGCGCCTGAAATCCTGCTATTTCAGCACGCTCAACGCCGCCGCGCCCAGCGCGAATTGCGAGAACATCTGCGACCAATCCACGACGCTGCGCAAAGCGGAGGGCTTGAAGGTCTTCTCCGGAACCACAATCGTATCGCCGGGATTCATACGCTGGCTCTCAAAGTTTCCACCGCCCCAGATCGTACTTCCCCGGTCGCGGCTGACCACCTCTCCATCGGCGCGGATGATGAACATATGACCGCGGTCCGCATTCCGATTGGCGCCGCCTGCCTGTCTCAGGTAGGCACCGGCTCTTTGCCCCTGCGCATACAAAAACGAATTCTGATCGTAGACCGCGCCGACCACATTGACCGTGCCGGGAACCGGCGGGACGATAAACTGATCGCCATCCTCCAGCTCAATACCCGGTATGCTTCCCACGCCGCTGCTTGTGGAAGTGAATCGCAACACGACACGGCCCGTGGCGCGAATCTGCCGCAGACTGGCCAGCATCTCCCGCTCGCTGTTCTGCGCCGCGGATGCGTTGGCCAGATCCTGCGCCGAACCGGTCGGCGATGACGCCAGGGCCATGCTGCTTCGCTGGATTCCCATGCTCAGGTTGCGCGCATATTCGTCCATGCGCGCCTGCTGCATCGAGCGTGTAGACTCGCGCGTAAATTCGGAACCGTAGAGGTAGGCGTCGGCCGTCAGCCCTCCGGCGCGCTCCACCAAGTCGCGCAGCGTTTCTCCGGGCCGGACCGTATACACTCCGGAATGCACAAATTCCCCGCCCAAAGTGACCCGCTTGGTCTGCTGGGCAATCGGAACGCGGATATCTGCCTCGGAAAAAATGGATACGACATCTCCGGCGCGCAACTCCAGATCCTGCGATGCATCATGCTGGAGAACCAGCTTTCCTAGATCGAAGGGAATCAGCGTGCTCTTCAGCGTATCGGCGTCCAGCCGCTCGATGACAGCATAATTCCAATCGATCTCCGGAGCCAGCGCGCGAACTTCGGTTCGCTGCGCTATGAGTGAGGCATGCGGAGCCAGAGAGGCCTCCGTGGAGGCCAGAGACGCGCTGCCTGAACGCTGCTGTGCATTCAAACCCGGCTCCTGCTGCGTCTCTGCCGGCTGGCTCGGCGCCTCCGCACCTTCCGGAACCGGCAATCCCAACTGCGCCCGTTTCCACCAATAATTTCGCGTGATCAGCGATTCCTTGTCTGGAATCAAATCGCTCAGGCGCATGCCGGGATGCCAGGCAAAGCGGCCCGGGTTCGCTGTATTGCCGCGAAGAATCACTGTTTTGCGATAAATTGGCGCGATCGAATAGACCCGCACCAGATCGCCGTCAACTATGGGCGTTGCCAGGCCGGCGGCATCCGATCCAACCTCCATGGCATGACGCTCGCGATGCTGGTCAATGCGCTCAATGGAAATGCGCGCCTCCGCGGCGGTCGAAGAGACGCCTCCCGCAAGAGCGAGAAGGTTCGAGAGTGATTCATGGTTCCGCAGCTCATAGATCGCTGGGTTCCGCACACTGCCGATCACCGCGGCCTGAGCGCCTGCCGCTGGAATAAAAAGCACATCCTCGGATTGCAGCTTCACATCCTTGGATTTGTCTCCGAGCATCAGCAGGTCATAAAGATCAAAATCCGTGATCAGCGCGCCTCCGCGGCGCAGTTCGACATGCCGCATCGAGCCTTGCGCCGACGGGCCGCCGCTGGAAAAGAGCGCATCGACCAGGGAGCTGAGCGAACTGATGGTGTAGACGCCGGGGCGGCGCGCCTGCCCGGCCACATAGACCTGAATCGAGCGGATCTGACCCACGTCCGCGGTCAGGTCAAAATTGTGGTAAACACGCCCGATTGCGCCGCGCAGATGCGCATCCAGGCCGGAAAAGGGCATATTCGCCACATGGACCGGCCCCACTTGCGGTAAAAAGATCTCGCCCGAGCGGTCCACGCGCACATTGATCTGAAAGTTAACCTGCCCCCAGACCCGGATGCGCAATTCGTCGCCCGGCCCCAACAGATAGTCAAGCGGGACTGGAGTCAGGTCGAGCGGCGCGTATGTCGATGGAACGCTCCTGAAAAGGCTAGCTCCGAAGATAGGCAGGGTCTGGCCGACGGTTGAGCCGATAAACACCTGAAACTCAGTCGGCGGCTCCTGAGGCAGATCCTTTCGCAGTTGGCTGCGCGCCGGCGCCGGCCGGGACAAGGATTCCGTGTCGTTGTAATTGGAAATGCGGGATGCATCCCCACTTCCGCCCGGCATGGCATTGCCCATCGGATCACTCTGCGCTGAGCCGGTTTCCTCCTGAGTTTGCGCGGAGTTATTCAATGCAGAACTTCGTTCAGGCAATTGCGCAATGAGTTGCGTGACCGGCCACAGAAGCAGAAGAAAGACTCCGCGCCGGATGAATGCGCAAATCCGCGACGCGGAGGGGCGGCTGCGGAAACAGCCGTGCGCCATCGAAAGAATTCTTGGATGAACCATGGAAATCATATGGCCGGAGAATAGCACGATTCGCACGCATTGCAGCAGGCGCAATTGAGTCATCTTTGAAAAGCGCGCCACGCTCCTGGATCTCTATTCAGATTGCGCAGATCACCGCTTCGCAAGCCATGAAAAAATCAGGCGGCCTTCGGGAATGGCAAACAAAATGTATCGAAGGCGCGGGTAAGCCTAGGATGCGTGAAATAAGCAAGATAGGATTTTTTATCATGCCATCGTTTGGATGAATCCCAATCAGGGCAGAGTCAAGATTTTTTGTGAAGCGATCCTGGTATCCACACTGGCGGTGTTGCCCAACGCAAAAGTTTCACAACGGGAAGGGACCGTTATGGTAACAACATCGCATTATATTTTTTGTTCATCCTAAAGGGATCAGGAAATTCGACGATCGCGCTGTTGAATTATGAGAAATTTCCGCTGATTCGGTCCCTGCGCCTTCCCCCCCTGTTCCATATTGCTACCACGACTCCATTTAATCCCATATAGCTACCCAAGAATATTTGTCCGGATAGATTGTCTTCCCACGCGGCTTGAATGAAAGCAAAATTGTCTAGTGCATCGAGGATTGTCTCGATGCCGATGGCTAGTTGACGGGTTTTTTATCTTCGCACGAAGGCGATCTGCAGTTATGGATCGGTAAGTCGCGGTGCGTGATGATTTGGGTTTTCTAATCGCAACTTTGAAGAGACAGAGATGACGAAAACCGCGCCGCGCGAGAAAGCGATCGATTTGTCCTTTCATGAAATTCGCAACGCAGTCGATAGTTCCACACAAGAGAGGTTCATTTGAACGCCAATTCGCTCGTCACTGCAACTTATGATGGCCAAGCTGTGAACCGCGCTGCTGAATTCTCCACGTATGTTGGTGGAGATTTGGCTGAAGCCCTGGCGCCGGTTCGAAACCCGGAGTTATCCGCCCATTCATTGCCCTTTCTGGTCGTAAGACATCTCAGTCCGTGGTCGCGGTCCAGGGCCAAGCGCATCTTCGACTGCGCTTGTGTTCTGCCGGTGCTGCCGCTGTTGCTTCCGATTCTGCTGGTCATCGCACTGGCGGTGAGAATGACCTCCTCAGGCCCGGCGCTCTTCCGGCAAAAGAGAATGGGGCTTCATGGCCAAGCTTTTACCATCCTCAAGTTTAGAACCATGCTTTTGGCCACCGACAAGGCTCATCATGCGGTGACCACCGCCGGCAACCAGAGTTTTACTTCCATCGGATCTTTCTTGCGCCGCTGGAAGCTGGATGAGCTGCCGCAGCTCCTCAATGTGCTTCGGGGAGATATGAGCCTGGTGGGTCCGCGTCCCAAGATGCCCGAGCATGTCATCTCCGATCTGCCTTGCCGGCCGGGGGTCACCGGGGCGGCGACCATCGCTTTTGCGCGCGAGGAGGCGGTGCTGGATCGAATTCCCCGGCATCACCTGGAAGCCTGCTATTACTCGGTGGTTCTTCCGGCAAAGCGCAAACTGGATGCGGAGTACATGGCGCACGCAACCTTCCTTTCCGATCTGAAAATCATTGTAAACAGCGTGCTGCGCCGCTGGGACAACTCGCTCATGGAAGGCCTGCTGCACAAAGCGATCAAGCAGGAAGACCGGGAAACGATCTTCCCGGCGCCTGAAGCCGAGTTAGCCATGATTCGGGCGCGAAAACTGCCCGCCATGGAGCGTCCTGTCTCCGCGGAACAAGGCGCGGGAGCGGCGTAAGAGCGAGCGGCCTAAGTGGAATTAGAAGTCAGGCAAGAAATTGAACTACTTTTTGGCCTCCAGCAAAAGAAGCCTCTGCCGCGCCTGCCACTCCTGATTGGGATATTTGCCCGCTGCCGCGTCCAGAAAATGATGGTAGTAGGCCGCAGCCGCTGTCTTCTGGTGCAGAGTATCGTAGGCCGTTGCCCAGAGAAAGTACGTGGATGGAACCTCGGGAAGGAATTTTGACCGCATGGTCAGCGCATGAAGCGTAACCTCCGGCTGGTTGGTGCGCGAGGCGGCAAAGGCCAGACCGGACCAGGCGTCGGCGTTGGCCGTGTCCAGCCGGGTGGCTTTGTCGAAGGCGGCAAAGGCCTCGGCGAATTTTTGCTGGCGGGTCAGATCCTGTCCGTGCGCGGCCCATAAATCCGCGTCCTGGGGCGTAATCGCCAGCAGAATCACATACAGCTTATCCGCTTCCGCAAACTCTCCCGCGTCGTCCAGAACCTCGGCCAACATGCGGGTGATCGGCGCGTCCTGGGGATGGGCGGTGTGCAGTTTTTCAAGCAATGGCAGCGCCTCGGCCTTGTCTTGAGCGGCCAGCACGGTGGCCAGTTGCGCGCTCAGCGTCTCGTTCTCCGGCGTCTGCTCCAGCGCACCGCGCAGCAGCGTCTCAGCTTCGGGATACTTTTTACGTGCGATCAAGAGATGGGCGAGTCCAGCGTTGGCCGGCGCCGACTTGGGGTCCGCGGCCAGGACGCGGCGGTAGGCAGCCTCGGCGGCCTCCGGCTGACCAGCCTTGTCGGCCAGTTCCGCGGCCAGCAGCGTGTCGGCGGGCGTCTCCGGCGCGAGCTTGAGAGCCTCCAAGAGGTCATTCGAGGCCGTGGCTGGAGCGCTTTCGCGGTCGATCTGCGCGAGCGCGCGCCAGGCCCGCGCTTTGGCCGCGGTTCCTGCCACGCCCGGATCAAGTTGCGTTGCCGCAGCCAGAAACGGACGGGCATCGGTCAGCTTTCCTTGACGGGCGAGCAGCAGCCCCAACTCCACATGTGCTTCAAAGGAAAGCGGATTAGCATCAATCGCCCGACGGTAAAGCCCTGCGGCATCCTCCAGCCGGTTCTGCGCGTCGGCCACATACGCAGCGTCAAAAAGAGCGCGGGCATCGGTGGGATGCGCGGCCAGCCAGGGACTCAGCTTGGCTTCGGCCACGCTCCAGTGGGAGTTGGCGATGGCCGCCTCCGCCTCCGTGACCTCGCTGGAGAGCGGCGGCGCGGGTGTCTGGCCAGGCGCGGCGGTAGAGCCGGCGATGGAAAGCATAAGCAGCAGAAAAAGACTGGAGCGCGGCACGGAATACCTCACTCCCTAGTTTACCGGGGCGAAAGTGGTCTGGCCGAAAAGATCAGGGAGAATGTCAGGGCAAACGCATTTGGATTTGGAATCTTGAGAATGATCGGTTTTGAAAGGGCACGGCTTCAGCCGTGCCGATTTCGAGGCCTTGGCTGCGTCGGCTTTAGCCGCCGAGGGAAGTTTTTAGCTTCACAAACCATTCATCAGGAGCTAAAGCCCAGAATTTTCTGCCAACTCCGCGGCACGGCTAAAGGCGTGCCCTTTCATAGCGACAGCTTTCAATCCAAATGCGTTTGCCCTGGGGAGAATGTGTTCCTCTGGACAAGGCCGGGGATCAGCGATCCGTAATCAAATAAAGCTGCCGTATGAGGTTCGTTTACTCCCAGGTCCGAAGATCCGGAGCTGGGGCATCCCGCTATTCTCGATTTCCTCCACGGGGAAAGGTAGCGCGGTTTTCGATGGACGCGCTGGTCAATATCGCCTCAGCGCTGGGGCGGCGAGTTACGGTCAGGCTGGAGGATGCGGCGTGAGGCGGGTGTTTTCGCCGCGGCGCGCTTCCGGGCCTGCAATTTTTTGGCGAGGGCTTCAAACTCCGGGGCCAGGGCATCGTACTCACGCTTGACTCCGGGGTTGGCCAGCAATTCGGCCTTGATCTCTTCAAAGGGGATGGTCATGCGGATTTCCTTTTCTTCAAGTGTTGCATACGCGACGCCGGATGTTGCGCGATGCTGAAGTTTTTGCGCGCGGCGAGGTCCGCCTTCGGCTATACAGGACTATCAATCTCGCTGGGTGGTATCGTTTCTATATGAGCCGAGAACGCTTTGCGTGGTAAGCACTGAAAATCGCGTTTTTCCATTACCCCGGGATCATTCCCAGGTTCAAAGATCCAGTTTTGAGAACCCGACACCCGGCATAGCAGGGTCATTACGAGGAACTGTTTATGAAAGTTAGGCTATTCGGCAAATCAAACGATGACAAAGGCACTCAGCTTGAACGGCTTACGAAATGTTTGTTGGAGCGGCTGGGATATAAGCAGGTGACTCTTAATTTCATCGCCTCTGGAGGAAGCGAGGTCGATATTCACGCTGAGTTGCCAATTCCAGGATTGTCCGGAGTACAATCTGTGCCGTTGATTGGTGAGTGCAAGTCGCATGAGGCACCGATTACACTGCCTGACTGGCTAAAATTCCTGGGTAAGGTATTTACCGAAAGAAGCTGCCGACGAGCGGATACAAGAGCGCTTTTCGTTGCCCTTGGAGGGGCGAATGGTAACGTAGATGGTGCATTTGCTGAACTGCGACTTCATGATCCATCGGTTGATCTTGTAATGGGTGATAGGCTTGCAAAATTGATCTCAGAAGAGTTTAAATTACCCGATATTGAATGCCTCAAAACCACACTCGCTCAACTTAGCTCTGATACAGTTGTTGAATCTTCCATTGGTTACTATAATGGAATCGCTTTTTGGATCGTCGAGTTCAGTAATTCAACCTTTACAATCCTTACTGGTTCCAACTTTCAAGAAAAACCAGGTGAAGACCTAATCGATCTTGTCACCGGAAATATCCAGGCGGCTAAATACCGTGATCTTTTCGCAGAGAATGCCGCAAGAGAACGGCATAGGATTGCCCGAAAGTTTGTACTGGGACAATTGTTCATTAAGAAGTCGCTCGATCCATCTGAATGGACACCCATGCCGATTCCGATAGAGCCACTAACCGAGACTGAGATTGACAAGGCATTACAAGAACTCACAATCGAGCAGAAAGTCATTGACTCAAAAGAAGGTCCTAGTTTACCTGATCTTGTTACTAATCCTGCTTTGCGGACAATCATATTGAAGGAACTTGTGGAAGGGTTCTTTTGCCTCAATTACTTTGCAACTCCAGAATGGAACACCCTAATAGATAGCGTACTTCTCGATGAAAGCTTGAGAATCAAAGATGATTTAGCAATCCCAGAGGGCGACAGGGCCAATCTTATTCGTCTAATGATATGGTCGCCATCAGCCCTTTTTTGGGCATTGATGCCGGACGAAATGCTTTGTGGTCATAAAGATGTACCGCTTACGGTTCTTGAAAAACTGCGGCCAGATCATGCTCGGTTTTACAAACTTCAATTGCTGAGGCTTGCTGCCGCCGATTTTCGTAACCCTCAGCTAGGCTCTGTATTGTTCGAGAAACACGGTTTGCGAGAACTGGAATTTATACGGAAAGCGGTCTTCAAATCTGAAAAACAAATCGAACTTGATATGGAAGTGGCTGAAAGGGCAAGAATCGCCTATTGGGATCCAAAGTTAGGCGGCGGCCTTGTAATGGTATGGTTGACTGAAACCGCTCCTCAACCATGGGATGGATTGCAGCCAACAACATCGCAAGATGAGGAGAGAACTGGTCCAGGATTCCTCGACATCAACAGCAAAGAGTCTGTACACGAATCTGGTTTAATACAGGATCGTGATATAGGAGGAATCAGTGAAGTCTTTTCCGGTCAAGATGATAACTAATTGATTCTATGCGGATGGGAAGCACTGTAGAATGGAATCCAGCTTTTTCTTAATCTTGATCATAGCATTACGCGCCGAATACTATAATCGACCCAACCCAGGTATGTGATATATTGGCGTATATAACAGAAAATACATTATCTTCCCGTTCCGCGAGGGTCATCTTGTCCAGCTTGATGGTGGGCATGCCGACGCCGACGGGGACGGATTGGCCGTCTTTGCCGCAGGCGCCGATGCCTTCGTCGAGCTTGAAGTCGCCTTCAACCTTGCAATCTCCTCATGCCGCCAACAACTGCAATTTGATCTTCGAGCCGGTGGCTTCGGCGAAGCGGATCAGGGTTTTGGCGCTGGGCAGGGTTCTTCCGCTTTCCAG
>CAYVGW010000092.1:0-16678 GCA_964450895.1 uncultured Occallatibacter sp.
AAGAGGAAGTAGGTCTGGTCCTTGGCCAGATCGGCGGGGCGCTTGAGAATCCAGCGCCCCCGGCCAGAATCGCGGACGGGGTCGAAGTCGTTCACCGCATAATGGCCGGTGGCGATGCGGCTGGCGCCGATCGACTGCGCGGTTTTGAGGAGCTGGTCGAACTTGAGGTGGTTGTTGCAGAGCGAGCAGGGAATGGGCGTGCGCCCGCTGAGGTACTCGGCGACAAAGGGCCGGACGACGTCGGCCTCGAAGCGCTCCTGCTGATTGACGACGTAGTAGGGAATGCCCAGATGCTCGGCGACGCGGCGGGCGTCGTAAACATCGTCCAGCGAGCAGCAGCGGCCTGCCTTCGGCGCGTCGGGAATGCCGTGCTTGCCCGCCAGCCGCGTCTGATCCCAAAGCTGGAGCGTCAGGCCGACGACGGCGCTTTCGCCGCTTTGGGCGAGCATCGCCGCGACGGTCGAGGAGTCCACCCCTCCGGACATGGCTACGGCAATGGTTTCGGGCTTGGGCATGGGGAAGATGACCACTAGAACGATTGTAAACGCGCCCTATTGCTTTCGCCCGCGTACTCTCCTATCCTCAATGCAGGTCCATGATGGAAGGAGGGTAAAAACATGGCAGCAGCAACTCTCGATTGGTCGCAATGCCCCGCCGTCGAAAGCATCCCCGGCAAGGTCAGCGGCGCGTGGCTGTTCAAGGATACCCGTATGCCGGTTTCCATCGTCTTTGAAAATCTCGAAGCCGGCGCTTCAATCAGCGAGATAATGGACTGGTTCCATCTGTCGCGGGAACAGATCGCTGCCGTAATCGAATTCGCGGCGCGCAGCCTTGACGCGCCCACCCCTTCGCAGCGATTCGCCAAGGTTGTCTATGGTCATTCTGTTTGACCACAGGAACCATGGCAATGACTCTCCACTCCTTACGGAAAAGCGACAACTTTTGGTTGGGTTCCACCAAATAATGTTGAATGGGTCAATATAAATGTTTCAACCCAATCTTTCTCTTTTTCGTCTGGAACGATGATTGAATCGATCTGTTGCGCGACAGTAGCTTTACCTGGAATACCGTTGAAATAACGAAACGAATCGATTACGGGGGCAGATCCAAACCTCGAAGTAATGTTGATGTCCTCGGATCGCCTAATCTCACGCCATATCGGGTTTTTTGCGCAGAGATTATCTTTTTCTTCTTGGGTCAGGACACGGGAAGTGGAAGGTTTTCCAGTGAAATCAAATCCGTAAACGATTCTCCACTCGCGTTCCAGGAGGTAACTATAATCTTCGGCTGATGATGGCGACATTTCTTTAATATAGGATAGGACGAGGGTAATAGTATCTGCAACCTTGCCTACTTCCTCAGTGAGACGATCCACGTCCAACGTGGGACCATGCTCGTATTTGAGGTTGAAGGGAATTCCCTTTGCGCTAAATTCTGAAACAATCGCTTGGAACTGAGATGCAGTATCTCTCGCTGCATGTAGACCATTCACGAGTACTGCCCCGATCGACTTCAGGCTGTCAGATCCCCAGTAATTCGGCAAGTACCACGCTGGTAATCCTCCCCAATCAATTATAACTTCTCGCCTAAATCCTACACCATACTTTCCATACCGAAGACCGTGTGTAGATAATAACTCGAATGGTATATCGGTGAAGCATATCCGAGGGTGTTGCATGACTTCCATATGAACGATGCCGGAACCTCGATCTATGGCGAAACTATCCAATGTCTGCGTGTTCGTGGTTAGAAGGAATCCATTTTCACATATTGATTCGAGAATGAATCTGGCATGCGTAACGTCATCGTGACGCCAAATGTGAAAGAGAATCGGGCTTATGACTGAGATTGGCATCAAATGGTTCCTTCAGAATTTCAAAACTCGTCATCCTTTCAGAAAGTTAACGAGCAGTGCAGAAGTAAGGACAAGCGTGCGGGCGAGTTGCTTCCGGTGTCTTTTCATAGCGCCTCTCGGAATTGAAACAAGAGTAGCATAGATTCACCGTTTCTTCTCTTTTTATGATAAGAATATTTTCATTTGTAGCCGATCAGCGCGATAATTTGGAAACTGAGATACAATGTATCGCAGAGGCTTTTGAAGATGGCGACAACCATGGTTCACATCCGCGTGGACGAAAAGGTGAAGGAAGATGCGTCCAGGACGCTGGCTTTGATGGGAATGTCTGTCTCCGACGCGGTGCGGATGCTGCTGGTCCGCGTGGCATCGGAAAAGGCGCTGCCCTTTGCGGTGAAGGTTCCCAACGCCGTCACCGTCAAGGCCATGCAGGCGGCGGATCAAGGCAAGGGAAAGCGCTTCAAGACCGCCGAAGCGCTCTTTGAGGATTTGGGGATCTGAAGGTGCGCAATCCGATTCTAGGCGCCAGGTTCCGGCGCGATGTCAAACTAGCCGAGCGGCGCAGAAAAGATATGTCCAAGCTGCGCGCGCTGATTCTGCTCCTGGTTGAGGGCGCTCCCTTGCCACCCATCTACAAGGACCACCCTCTGAGCGGCGACTGGGAACACCACCGCGATTGCCATATTGAACCCGATTGGCTTCTGCTCTATAAAATCGACGGCGACGACCTCTACCTCGTCCGCACAGGCTCGCACGCGGACCTATTTTGAGAGCTATAGGGTGTGCGTATCGAGCAGAAGTCTCATTTTGCGTTCAAGAGGTAGGCGTCGCTCAGCTTGCCTTCCCACAGCGCAAGTTCATCGTCGGGCAATGGATCGAAGAACTCGGGGCCAATGTCAATCAACCCCTTGTACAAGCCAATCGGGCGCTTTCCATCCTTGAACTTGGGAAACGAGGTGACCTCGCCGGCGGGCGCGTCCTTGGCCACAGGCACCAGCTTCACCGCTGGAACGCGCTTGCGCCCGTTGACCAGGATCACCTCTTCGCCGGCTATCGCCAGCTTCACCAGCTTGGAGAGATTGGTTTTGGCCTGATGCATGGTGGCCTCCATCGGTGATCCTCCTCGGAAGTGGACCAAGGGATATGTTAGCTAAGAAAGGCCGCTTTCGCAAACGGTTTGCAGTCGATCATCGCGCAAAGATGGCGGGTGGTCCTGGTCCCGGTGCGATTTCCAAACCCCGCTGAGGGTGCCCCCGGTCCCTCAACTTGATAAGAAGAAGCAGGAGACCAGGGCCACCTGCCGGCATCTGCAAAGATCCCAAGTGGAGCGTGCAGAAGAAGAATGTTCCGTAACTACGGTTGCGAGCGGCGCGCTTATCCCGCCGTTCCCGCCGCGACCGGCGAGACGGCGCGCAGGTGGGCGACGGCTTCGGGGATAACCTGCAATGCATAATCCACATCGGCGTCGGTGGCGGTTTTCAGCAGGCTGAAGCGGAGGCTGGAGCGGGCGCGGGTCTTGTCCAGGCCCATGGCCAGCAGCACATGGCTCGGCTCGGTTGCGCCGGAGTGGCAGGCCGAGCCGCCGCTGACGGCGATGCCCTTGAGGTCGAGGGCGATGACCAGCGCCTCGCTGTCCAGTTGGTCGAACCAGAGGTTGGTGGTGTTGGCCACGCGGGGGATGGGGGACGTGGATTCCCCGGTCCCCAAAAGCGAGGGACCTGGGGCACCCAGCTTTTGTGGTTGAATTGCGCCATTCACGCCGGCGCCGGGAAGGGCGAGAATGCCGGCTTCCAGGCGGTCGCGGAGGGCGGCGAGGCGGGCGATGGTTCCGTCTTCCAGCGAGTGCATGGCCAGTTCGGCGGCTTTTGAAAATCCGATAATGCCGGGAACGTTTTCGGTTCCGGCGCGGCGGCGGCGCTCGTGGCTTCCGCCGATAATCGTCGGCTCCAGCGGCGTTCCCCGGCGGACGAAGAGTACACCCGTGCCCTTGGGTCCGTGCATTTTATGGGCGCTGATGGAGAGCAGGTCGCAGCCGATGCGGCGGACGTCGATGTGTACTTTGCCCGCGCCCTGCACCGCGTCGATGTGGAAGTACGCGCCAGCCGCGTGGGCGATTTTGGCGATTTCTTCGACGGGCTGGAGAACGCCGGTCTCGTTGTTGGCGAGCATGACGCTGAGGAGGCGCGTCTCCGGGCGGAGGGTGCGCGATAGCGCCGCCGGGTCGATCAGGCCGTTCGGCTCCGGCGCGACGTAGGTCACTTGGACGCCAAACTTCTCCAGCCGCTCCGCCGCGCGGAGAATCGCCGAATGCTCGATGGCGGTGGTCACGAAGTGATCGCCGGGGCGGAGGATGCCGAAGAGGGCAGTGTTGTCGCCCTCGGTGCCGCCGGAGTTGAAGACTACCTCGGCGTCATGGCAGTTGAGGAACTCGGCGAGCGTGGCGCGGGCGCGCTCGATGGCGGCGCGAGCCTGCTGGCCGTCGAGGTGGATGGAGCTGGCGTTGCCGAAACGCTCGATCCAGTAAGGGCGCATGGCCTCGACGACTTCGGGAAGCAGGGGGGTGGTGGCGTTGGCGTCCATGTAGACACGGGTCACGGCGGGCGGCTCCTGAGTTTGATTGTACGGGAGGGGGGATTTTGGGGACGTGGGTGATTTTTATGACATTTTCTTAAACCTCTGATTACGCAATTGATAGTTCCTGTTTGAATGCAGAATTTCAGCACCGGCGCGGAAGAAGCAGTTTCCCTTGCGCTCCAACTCTGCCATACTTGTAAGTGTCCACCTCGTTCGGCCAATCCCAACAAGTTAAAAGTGAGGTTGCATCCATGTCGGCAAAGTATGTCTTTGTGACGGGCGGAGTCGTGTCCAGTTTAGGCAAGGGCCTTGCGGCGGCCTCCATCGGCTGTTTGCTCGAAAGTCGCGGCCTGCGCATCAATATGATGAAGTTCGATCCGTACCTGAACGTCGATCCGGGGACGATGTCGCCCTTCCAGCACGGCGAGGTCTTTGTCACCGACGACGGGGCGGAGACCGATCTGGACCTGGGCCACTACGAGCGCTTCACCCACGCGCCGCTCTCGCGCGACAACAACCTGACGACCGGGCGCATCTACGAGCAGATCATTTTGAAGGAAAGACGCGGCGACTACCTGGGCAAAACCGTCCAGGTGATTCCCCACGTGACCAACGAGATCAAGAACGCCATGCGTAAGGTGGCGTCGAACGGTGCGGACGTGACGCTGGTGGAGATCGGCGGGACGGTGGGCGACATTGAGTCGCTGCCGTTTCTGGAGGCGATCCGCCAGATGCGCCAGGAACTGGGCCGCGAAAACACGGTCTTTGTGCACCTGACGCTGGTGCCGTGGATTGCCGCCGCGCAGGAGTTGAAGACCAAGCCGACGCAGCACTCGGTCAAGGAGCTGCTTTCGATCGGCATTCAGGCCGATGTGCTGATGTGCCGCTCAGATCGGCCGCTGGGCGAGGAGATGAAGAAGAAGATCGCCCAGTTCTGCAACGTCGAGGAGAAGGCCGTGATCGGCGCGCTGACCGTGCCTTCGATTTATGAGGTGCCGCTGGGCTTTGCCGAGGAGGGCGTGGACGCGCTGATCCTCAAGTATCTGCGCATCGACGCGCCCCAGGCTAACTTGACGGAGTGGAAGTCGCTGATTGAGCGCGTCCACCACCCCAAGGACACGGTGCATATCGGCATTGTCGGCAAGTATGTGGAGTATGAGGATAGTTATAAGTCTCTGAAGGAGGCGCTGACCCACGGGGCCATCTCGCAAAACCTAAAACTTAAAGTGACTTGGGTGGAGGCGCAGGAGCTGGAATCGAAGACTCCGGAAGATAGGAGTTATGAGGATAAGTTAGCTGGATTTGACGGCATTCTGGTTCCGGGTGGCTTTGGCAAGCGCGGCATCGAAGGAATGCTGAATGCGATTCGCTATGCGCGCGAGAAAAAGGTGCCCTATTTTGGAATTTGTTTGGGAATGCAGACGGCGTGCATTGAATTAGCTAGAAATGTTTGCGGATTGAAGGATGCTAACTCGACCGAGTTCAATCCTGCCCCGCCGCACCGCATCATTTTCAAGCTCCGCGAGCTGCTGGGCGTGGAAGAGATGGGCGGAACCATGCGCCTGGGCGCGTGGACGTGCGTACTGAAGGAAGACTCGCTGGCCGCCAAGGCTTATGGAGCGACGGAGATCAGCGAGCGCCATCGCCATCGCTATGAGTTCAACCGCGAATATGAAGCGGCGCTGACCGGCGCGGGAATGAAACTCACCGGCACAACGCCCGATGCGACGTATGTGGAGATAGTCGAGCTGCCGGAACATCCGTTCTTTCTTGGCTGCCAGTTCCATCCTGAGTTCAAGTCCAAGCCGCTAGAGCCGCATCCGCTCTTCCGGGATTTTGTGATTGCGAGTTACAAGAACCGGCAGGGGCGAGTACCTTCTGAGTCTACTGACGTCTCAATCCTCACTAACACATTGTCATCCTGAGCGAAGCACAGCGGAGTCGAAGGATCTGTGGTTGCAATTCGGCGGAATATGGATCACCCATATTTGTGGGCAGATGGGAGCCAGCCGCCCGCTCATCGCGAAAATCCGCGATGAACGGGGCACAGCCATCAAGACTTAGGATGATTTTTCAAGGCTGATGATCGGGCCAACTGCCTGATGAGCGGGCCAACTGCCGAAGAAAAGTTTGTGCGATCCAGGTCTCAAAATCAAGACCTGGGGCACCCAATCATATAAGGTTGAGGTGGACCGATCACCATTATAGGTCAGGATTCTTTAGCGTTTTTGTTCACCTTATGGTTGGTCTCGATCTTACTTTCAATATGCATCAAGCAATCAATGAATTGGTGGCGGTAAAAATCAAGCTGTGGGGGCCATACTTCTAGTCGATCTTTCTTTTCGTAATATGGCTCAACTTTATGAAGAGTTTGAGAAATTCTTCCTCGAAGGTGGATTATACAATTTCGCATCTCAAAATATGCCGCAAGTTTGTTGTACCACGCCTCACTCACATCTTTATCTGAAAGGCCAATTTGCAAGCGTCTAAGCTGTTTCCATTGATCATTCCATGATCCACGTGTGATCCTTGTGGCAAATCTTGTTGCAATTTCATCTTTAACATCATCTATAGAAGTAATGTTCCCAGTAAGTACATTTCTTATAACTTCAGCCATGTAATCACGTTCGCAAAATGGCTCAAAGATTGAAGCGTCTTGATGCCGAAGCTCTTGAACCAGTTCTTGCAGGTATTCTTCCCATAAGGACTCAAGGAATACAAATCTTGTTGCCCATAGATTCTTGAGGAGGCCATCCATACGCTGAGATAGAACCACAGGTGTGATTGAAAAATTAGATAAAGTAAGCTTCTGTTTGTTCCCTTTAGGCCATGATTTTTCATCAAATCGTATGGTTCCGTCTTTTTGAAAATTCCCGTAAAGACGAAAAATAGCTTCACTCATAAGCCTTGTATCCTGAAACCAAGCCGTCAAGTTATCCAAGTATTTCTTTCCAGACTCGGTAAATGGCTTCTTCATTACCGCACCATTTTTCATCAGTTACCCTCCAAAGAAATAATTCCGTATGAATTATACAGCGTGGGCGGGTGGCCCAGGTCCGACCATCCAAAAATGATTGGGTGCCCCAGGTCCCGCTTTTGGAACCTGGGATTGAATCATTCAACTGAGCAGCACCGCCCCCTTCGCCTTCCCGGCCAGGGCGCGGTCGAAGGTGACGAGCGTCAAGTGGGCGGCTTCGGCGAATGCAGCCAGATAAGCGTCGGCCCATGTTTTTGGGGAAGCTGATTCTGCTCTTGTACTCGCACGCATCACAGATTCAAGTCCAGCAGGTTCCTCGGCGTAAATAGCATCTCCAGAGCCAATCCACTGATCGAATTCCTCCCAGCATCGGCGCTGCGAGAGGACGTCCTGTTTGAGAATGGCTTCCGTACTCAGGAGTCGAAAGAGGCTGAGTTGCGTATGCCGGCAAAAGACGAGAGTTGGAGGGGGACTTGCGGAGCAATACCAATTTTCCGCCGTCTCGTGATGGATATGCGGAGGGTAGCTGAGCGCCAGCCAAACGTTCACATCAGGGAAAACCAATGAGATCATAGATTTGCTCATTGCTAATTACGAGCTTGTCTGTGCGTGTGGATGGAATGATTGGATGCTTGAGCCGCCTGACCGGCTTTGGCGTTTCAGAATAGTTTTCAAGCTCCCTGTCGATGCCGCGCAGGACGATCTCAGTGACAGACGTTCCCTCATGCTCCGCCTTGGCAGTCAGCCGGCTGAACTTTGTTTCCGGGATGTCAAGAGTCGTGTGCATAGAGAAAATTTACCATACTTATTGCCAGATTGCACGCTTTGCGTTGTCGCGTTGTCGCGTTGTCGAAGCGAGTGCGAACCACACGTTCACATCAGGAAAAAGCGGTGAGTTCATCGATCTGCTCGTTGGTCAATTCCAGTGTGCCAGGGCGAGAGGAGCGAATCACGGGCACTTCAAACCGCTTCCGAGGCTCAGGGCTGGACTCTTTCATCTTCTCCGGCTCTTCGAGGTGATCGATTGGCTCATTGTTCAGACGGATCGAACCGGGTGCATAAGACTTCAAAATGGGCTGGGTCAGCCGATTGACCTTGCGGGGAAGTTCGACGTCCAGTTCCTTATCTTCGTAGGCGCCATTCTTGCCTAGCTTGAGGGAGCCGGGATGCTTGGAGCGAATCGAGGGAAATCTGGGCTGGCTCTCTTGCTTCGCGGGAGCGCGTGGGCTGCGGAATCGAACCGCAACGCAATCCAGGATGATTTCATTGACGGTTTTACCTTCGATATCCGCGCACATCTTCATCTCGCGGTAAACCGGCTCTGGAATGTCGACAAAGGTGCGCATATCCGTAATTTACTACAAATATGACTGCGAAATCAGGCTAGTGTTCAGACCGTGTGATTTGGAATTACGACTGCACTGGTGCGGGCGAGGACGCCCGCACGACAGCCGGTCTGGAGACCGGCGCTACATGCCGGGTATTACCGAATCATACGGTCACGGTACTAATTTTGAGTCAGAGTTCAGGACTTCTTCCCGGTCCGCTTCTTCGCGGCAGTCTTTTTGGCTAGGGCTTTCTTGGCCACGGCCTTCTTTACGACAGTCTTCTTGGTAGCCTTTTTGGCTACCGCGTTCTTAGCGGGAGCCTTCTTTGCGAAGATGGCTTTTTTAGCCGCGGGCTTCACGGCTTTGGCTTTGCCCGCGGTCTTTTTGGCCGCTGTCTTTTTTGCAGGCGCCTTCTTTGCGGGAGCTTTCTTCGCGGCTGACTTTTTGACTGTAGCTTTTTTGACTACGGCTTTCTTGGCCGGCGGCGCGGCTTTCTTGGCGGGAGCCTTTTTGGCGGCCTTTTTTGCAGCCGTTTTTTTGGCCGGAGCCGCTTTTGAGGCGGCTCTCTTGGCAGCTTTCTTCACCGCGGGCGCGGCCTTGGCGGCTACCGGTTCAGGCTTAGCGGCGGGCTTGGCTTTTACGCTGGCCTTCTTGCGGGCGGCGACGGTCTTTTCGGCCAGCGCGGATTTCAACTCGGCGTCGAACTCGGCGGGGGTGAGCGGGCGGGCGGATTTGCGCAGGCGCTCGATGTCGTAAAAGGCGCGACGCTCGGTGAGGAAGACGTGGACGACAAAATCCACATAATCGAGGAGAATCCAGTCGCCCTTGCGGCGGCCCTCGACGGAGTTGGGCATGACGCCGTGCTGTTTTTTCAGCCGGTGCTCGATCTCGTCGGCGATGGCGATGGCCTGGCGGTCGTTGACGGCCGAGGTGACCAGGAAGAAGTCGGAGAGGCCGGAGTCGATGGGGTCCAACTCCAGGATGCGGGTCTCTTCCCCTTTTTTGTCTACACAGGCGGCGGCGGCGGCCTGGACGAGAATGCGGGTTTGCTGCTTGGCTTCAGTGTTCATTCTTTGAGAGATGTCTCCAAGTTTCATCGTAGCCCTTCAATCCGGGCGGGGCAAGTCGCGATAGAGGCCGTGGGCGCGAATGTACTCCAAAACGGGAGCGGGCAGCAGGGCGGACTGGGCGGCGGCGAGGATCTGGCGACGGATCTCCGAGGCGCTGATCTCGATCTCCAGATCGGGAAGCAGGTAAAAAGGCGTTTGCTCGCCGGCGGAATTGCGGAGAGTGTAGCGCTGCAAGGTATCGGTTCCGCGTTCAGTTTCCCATCGGCGTCGGCGGCCCTCGGAGCATGAAACCAGCGCGGACGGGGAGGTCCGCGCTACAGCCGGTCTGGAGACCGGCGCTACGGGTTGTTTCTTTCCGGGACCAGTCTCCATCGTCAGTCCCTCCGGCAATGCAGCTTGCAAATCATGCAGGCTCTCGCCCGGCCGGGAGGCTACGATCAACGCGGCGGCAAAGGGTATCTCGGCGGCGCGATGCCAACGGCGGAGAGCGGCGAAGGAGTCGGCGCCCATCAGGCAAAACAGCTCGCTCTCCGGCAGTTCTGCGCGCAACTTGAGCAGCGTCTCCAGCGTATAGTTGGGCGCGCCGGAGGGTTGCGGGGCATCGGCGAGTGAAAGCGCAAAGCCGTGCAGTTCGGCAATCGCCAACTGGGTCATCGCCACGCGGTGCGCGAAGTTGGCCGTCGATCCGTGCAGTTTGAGCGGCTGCGCGCCGACCGGAGCAAAGAGTACGGTGTCCAGAGCAAGCGCCTGCTGTGCGGCCCCCGCTATGGCCAGATGGCCGAGATGGGGCGGGTCGAAACTGCCGCCAAAGAAGGCCGTCCGGCGTCCGGCTTCGTTGTGCGCGGACTGTTGCGCTTCCAGGTCCATGGATCGATAGTAAATTGCGACGGAAGCGGAGGTTGCGCGTCCAATGAAAATGCGCTATCTAATTTCTGTTCTTGCCCTGGCCGGCGTAGTGGTCTCCGCGCTGGCTCTGCACGTGCATTTCTGCACCGACCCGCAACCCTGCTCGATCAACGAGCGTTGGGATTGCGGGGTCGTCAATCACAGCCCCTTTGCCGAGATCGCTCATATTCCGGTGGCCGAGATCGGCATCGCCGGCTATCTGGCGTTAGCCGGTCTGGCCTTCTGGCGGCAGCGGGCGCTGGTCTTTCTGTGCGCGCTGGTGGGGCTGGGCTTTGCCCTGCGCCTGACGACCATCGAGGAGCTGGTTTTGGAGACCTGGTGCCTCTATTGCGTGATCTCGCAGGCTATCATTGCGCTGATTACGCTGCTCAGCCTAGGGTGGGTGGGGAGGGAGTATCTGGCGCTCAGACGGGCTGCCAAGACAGCGTGAAAACGCCCGGTTGGGTTGGTGGACTCCGGTCTTAAATCGAGACCGGGGGCGCCTGCCAATTCCCGGCTGGTAAAATTGCCGTATACCCATGCTGAAACGACAATACGCAAAGTGGATGTACGAGTGGGAGACGCGGCTAACCACGCGCGACGAGAATCGCGTGGTGCGTCCGCTGGAGTGGGGTTTCGAGTGGATTGAGCCATTTCTGCGCGAAAACGATTTCTTGGAGGCGCTGCCCGGGCCGGAGATCAGCGCCGATCCGGCGCTGGCTGAGGCCGCCCTGGTGCTCATCAACCAGTTTCTCATCCGCCACAGCGACCGCTTTTTCGGTTACCGCCGCCCCACCGACTTCCGCCTGGAAGAGCGTCACCCGGAGCTGTATCCCACCAACGTCCGCCCCGAGACGCTGGCCCAGGACGCGGCGCTCAAGCAGCAGGCCGCCGAGGGCAAGATCCCCAAGGCGCAGTTTTTGCGCTTTACCTCGCCCGAGCCGACGCCCCACATGGAGAACAACCAGGTCAATGCGCGGTGGTATCCGGTTGCGACACCCAAGGGGCGTCCGCGGCAGGCGATCATCGTGCTGCCGCAGTGGAATGCCGACGCCTTCAGCCACAACGCGCTGTGCGACATCTTCAACAAGATGGGGATTTCGGCGCTGCGCCTCTCGCTGCCCTACCACGACATTCGCCGTCCCGCCGAGCTGGAGCGCTCCGACTACGCGGTCAGCGCCAACATCGGCCGCACCCTCTCGGCCTGCCGCCAGGCGGTGGTGGACATCCGCTGCTGCGTCGATTGGCTGGAGGAGCAGGGCTACGTGCAATTCGGCGTGCTGGGCACCAGCCTGGGCTCCTGCTACGCTTTCCTGGCCAGCGCCCACGACGCGCGGCTGCGGGTGAATGCCTTCAACCACGCCTCCACGGCTTTTGGCGATGTGGTTTGGGCGGGGCAAAGCACGCGCCACGTGAAGCAGGCGCTGGAGGCGGCGGGCCTCTCGCAGGAGCGCATCCGCGCGTTGTGGGCCGCCGTCAGCCCATGCAGCTACTACAACAAGATTATGCGTCCGGAGGTTGCCGGGCCGGAGAAGAAGGTTCTGCTGGTTTACGCCAACTACGACCTGACCTTCCCCAAGGAGTATTCGCTCCAGGTGGTGAAGGCTTTTCGGCGCATCAAGCTGAACTTTGAGAAGCGCGTGCTGCCCTGCGGCCACTACACCACCGGTGAATCGCCTTATAAGTTCATCGATGGCTGGTACATGGGTTCATTCGTCTATCGCGCCTTCAAGGCGCTGCGCAGGGAATGGACCGCGAGCTTGAGCGCAGAGGCTGAGTTGTCCGAGGCGTAAGAGAAATTGGTATCCTGGCCGTGTCACTTGGGAATCGCATGAATGAGGCGCCAGTCTCCTGACCGGTCAGTTCCCTCCTTGGTCCGAAAATCCGAAGCGAGGGCGCCCGATCGTGTTGAGGGGAGCTGGGGCGCCCAATCTGAGTTAGAACCCACTCGGGTCTTGGGCCACGCATTTACTTTTTCGGCTGTCCCTCCGGCTTCTTCACCTCCTCGCCCTCGTAGATGATCTTCGCCGTCGAGCCGAATTGCTTGTAGTCGGTGTATTTGATGGTGTCGCGGATGTGTACGTCCTGGGCCATGGCGTTGGGTCCGCCGCTGAAGTGGAGAATGCCTTCGCCTTTGGTGTAAACGGGAAACCAGTAGTGGCCGTCCACCTGCTGACGCCAGGTCATGAAGGGCGGGTGAAGGTCTTCGCTGCCTTTGTGCGTGTCGTCGGGGATCATGCGGCCGTTGGTGACGACGATCTGCAGCTCCGTCGCGTCCACCCAGATGCGGCCCAGCAGATAGCGCTGCTTCTTTTCGATCTTCTTGGGGGCAACGTCGAAGACATAGCAGTCGATCTCGTCCACCTTCTGGCGGCCCACGTATTTGATGTCGTAATTGGCGATCTCCGCGGTGGTCAGCGGGAAAGAGTAGCCGTGCTGAATGTCCTGGAAGTCAGAGGGACTCATCTGGACGCGCTGCAGGCTGCTGGAGGGCGCGAAGACTACCTTCTCGCTGCGGCGGCCGGCCGAGTCGAAGATCACGTCGTCCACCTCGTAGTATTCGCCGTCAATTTTGTTGTCGTCGTCGATGGTCTGCACGCGGGCGACGCGGCGGAAGGTGTAGTGGTTCAGCGCCTGCGCGAACTCGCTCTCCTTGGCGGCAAACTGGCGGATGATCTCGGCGGGCGCGCGGGGCGGCTCACGAATGTCCATGTGCCCGAAGCCGGCGTCCAGCGCCATGGGAGTAAAGCTGTCCTTGTCCTGCGCGGCAGCGGTCAGGCTCAGGCCCAACGCCGCCAGCAGCGCCCATCTCCATCGCATCGCTTTCATCCTCCGGTTCATCCTGCAAAGAAACAACCCGTAACGCCGGTCTCCAGACCGGCGGTCGTCTGGGCTTCCTCCCCACGCAAGTTTCATTCCCCGCGGGTTGGCAACGCCGGTGGGGGACTCTACAAGATTAGACGCCAGGACTTCGGCTCGGATGCGCATCCCCGCGCCCGTTACAATGAAATCGTGGAAGCATTTCTATCCAGGAGCAGATTTCAGTGAGCGAGCGCACCTTTAGCATCATCAAGCCGGACGCGGTCCGCAAGGGATTCACCGGCGCCATTCTGGCCGAGATCGAGCGGGCCGGCTTTCAGATTGTGGCCATCAAGCGGCAGTCCATCTCCACCGAGCAGGCCAAGGGCTTTTATTGCGTTCATGCTGGGAAGCCGTTCTTTGACGGGCTGTGCGCCTTCATGTCCTCTGGGCCGCTGGTGCTGCTGGTGCTGGAGAAGGAGAACGCCATCGCCGATCTGCGCAAGCTGATGGGCGCCACCAATCCGGCCAACGCCGAGGAGGGCACCCTCCGGAAGAAGTTTGCCGCCTCCATGTCGGAGAATGCCGTCCACGGCTCCGACGCGCCGGAGACCGCGGCCTTCGAGATCGGCTACTGGTTCGCCGGGTATGAGCTGATCTAGAGCCTGTTCATACCACCATCCAAGCACGTTATTTCGACCGTCGGAGGGAGCAGGGGCATTTATGCCCCTGAAAGAGCGCGAATTTGAAGGGCCTTTAGGCCCGGGCCTTTGTAAATTCATTCAAGTACAACTGTAGTACTAGTGTGAAGATGCCCGAAGCAGTCTCTACCGCATCCGCGCCTGGTCTCGCAGTAGCCGCGCCGTAGCCTCCAGAAAGGTCTCTATGCTGGCTCCGGGAGGCTGCTGCAAGCCGGATTTGGCTTGAATGGCCTGGGCGATGCGTGCGGCCAGCGCCTCACGCGTCAGCAGGCTCATATCCAGGCGGCGCGCAAAGAAGCCCTCCAGCACCTCCAGGTCGGCTGGGCTGAGCTTGGCGATTTCAGTGGCCGGGAGGGTGAGGGCCATGTGCGGCTCCGGCGGCGGAGCGCTGGCGGTAAAGCTGGTTGCTGTGATGGTGCGGTTTCCCGCGCCGCCCCAGTCTGGCTCCTCCAGCTTGCCTTCGCGCACCACCAGCGTGCCGGCCGCCAGATCGCCCAGCCGCTGATGCTGGCGCGTGACAAAAATCGCAATCACTCCCACCCCGTTGAAAATAAGCGGCTGCATATCGATGTAGCGGACCAGATTGCGGGCCATCGATTCAAAGAGGCCGATGGCCCGGCCCGAGCGCTGAATCACGCGGATGCGCGCCAGCCGCTTGCCGGGAGTGCGCCCGTTCCAGAAGGCTTCAAAGAGCGTGAAATAGCCCCAGTTGAGCAGAAAAATGATAAAAACCTCGATCGCAACCGCCCATTGGTAGGAGATTTCCGAGAAGCTTTTAAGGCCGGGGAGAAAGACACTATAAAGCCACCAAAGCAGAAGAATCCCCGCAATCCAGATCAAATAGTCGATCAGCAGGGCCAGAAAACGGCTGCCGATGCCGGCCAGGGGCATCTCGATCTCCACCAGTTCCGGCGTATCAATGTTAATCTGGTCTGAACGTAACTCCATGGCGCAAATCCTTTCCAACCAGTGGATTCTCAAGCGCCGGCCCTATTGGGACCGGCTGGCCGCTCTGTTGGCTCAGTGCGATGCGAGCGGCCTCCATCAGCTCTCCCGCGCGGAGTTGCAGGAGATTGCCCTGCTCTACCGCCAGGTGGCTTCGGACCTCTCGGTGCTCAGGCAGGACTCCACCTCGCGCGCCTTCGCCGCACACGTGAATCAATTATTGGCTCGCGCTCACCATATCATTTATTCCCGCCGCAAGACTACTCTGTTCACCATTTTCCGCTTTTTGCGCGACGAATACCCGGTCATCTTTCAGCGCCAGATCGGCTTTGTCGCCGCCTCGCTAGGCGTTACCCTGGCCTTCGGCCTGCTGGGCGCGGCGATTACCCTCACGCGTCCGGAGTTCATGCGCCACTTTCTTGGCCCGGAGATGATCAACACCATGGAGCGCCACGAGATGTGGACCAACTCGGTGGTCAGCGTTGCGCCCATGGAATCCAGCCGCATCATGACCAACAATCTCTCGGTCAGCTTTACCTGTTTTGCCGGCGGAATCGTCTTTGGCCTGGGAACCTTTCTCTCGCTCTACTTCAACGGCATGTTGCTGGGCGTGGTGGGCGCTGCCTGCCACCAATACGATATGTCGGTTGCCTTGTGGAGCTTTGTGGCGCCGCATGGCTCGCTGGAACTGCCCTCGATCCTGATCGCGGGCGCGGCCGGCTTCCGCCTGGGCCACGCGATGCTCTTTCCCGGCGCGCTGCGCTGGAAGGAGTCCATCGCCCGCGGCGGCATGGAAGCCACGCTGCTGGTCAGCGGCATCCTTCCGCTGCTGGTGATTGCCGGAACGCTGGAGGGCTTCTTCTCGCCCTCGCACGCGCCGGTCTGGCTCAAGTTCACCGTCGGAGGTGTGCTTTTTACGCTGCTCAACTTGTGGCTCTTCCGGCGCGTAAAGCGCCTCCCCCGCGTGGAATCGCAGGGCTATTGATCCGGCCCTGAAAGGATTGCGATATATAAATTCTGTCATCCTGAGCCGAGCGTAGCGGAGTCGAAGGACCTGCGGTTGCTTTTCGGCGACAATCTCGTATTGCATTCGTGCCGAATCAATAACTCGCTAACTCGCCCTATCCGCGCAGCGGACGCTAACTTGCCATATCCACGCATGAAACCGTAGCGCCGGCCTCCTGGCCGGCTGTGGCGTGGACCTCCTGGTCCACGCTTGTTTCTCTTTAGTAACCAGGGCACGGCTTCAGCCGTTCCGCAATGGGCTGATAAAAAAGCCGGGCTTTACAAGCTGCGAAAAACTCAAGTCAAGCAGGTTTTGTAACAAGGGCACGGCTTCAGCCGTTCCGCAATGGGCTGATAAAAAAGCCGAGCTTTACAAGCCGCGAAAAACTCAAGTCAAGCAGGTTTTGTAACAAGGGCACGACTTCAGCCGGGCCGCAATGGGCTGGTTAGAAAGCCGGGCTTTAGCCCCTGCAAAATTCCGCAATTGAGAAAATTGCTTCTTCCGCTCCCTCTCAGACTCCGGTTTTGAACTGCCCCGC
>CAYVGW010000093.1:0-16597 GCA_964450895.1 uncultured Occallatibacter sp.
ACGAGGAAGAAACAAGCGTGGACCGGGAGGTCCACGTTACAGCCGACCGGGAGGTCGGCGCTACAGTTTCATGCACCGCGGGTCGTAAACGGCGGTGGGGAACTAGTGAGAGTCTCCGTCATGGTCGGCATCCCCACTGGCTGCTTTTTGCCCTTGAGGGCTGATGGTTACTGTGTCTGGTTGCAGGGTAGCCGAGGATGGCTGCGCCGGGGTTGGGGTTGAAGGCGCCTTCTGGCTTTGGGGCGCGCTCGCTTCGGGGGCGGTTAGACCGATCACTGACAAGCTCATGGATCACCTCTACCTTCGCTATCGGCCTGCATGGCGAAGGTATTGAGGGCTGCGGGGATGAAGTTTTCGTCATTCTTTGGCGTGCATGGAGATTGATCCTAAAAACGGCAGTTGAAGCGAGGTTGGAATTTCCAACTGGAGCAAACGAAAAGGATTGCACACGTTGATGATTTCACCATTTTGGTGAAGTGCGGAGCAGTATCGAGTTCGTCCAACATTCCCCTGTGCCGCTCTCCCATTCCTTGGAATGAACCTATCGTCGAACGGAGTCCAAGTAAGACAAAAGCAGCAAGTCCGCTTCCGCTTCGCGGAGATAGCAGGTTAGCGAGTTGGCGGCAGTTCATCGTATTTGCAAGTTGAGGCAGCGAGCCGGACTGCTGCTAACTGCCGTTTTCAGGATGATTCGGCGCGAAAGAAGCAGGCGTGGAGCGGGATGTCCAGGCGACAGCCGGCCAGGAGGCCGGCGCACCAATTTCATGCGGGGCCTATCGAGGAATAGCCGGCAGCGTGACAGTCAAGCGCGCTCCGTTGGGTTCGCGATTGGAAGCGGCCACGGTCCCGCCGTGGGCGCGGACAACGGCATCGACAAAGGCGAGGCCCAGCCCGTGGCCATTCGACTCTCTTCCCTTCACGCGTCGTCCGAAGAGATGCGGCATCACCTCGAGATCAAAGCCTGGCCCATCATCTTCCAGGATCAGCGAGGCGCAGTCAGCCTCGGAGTTGAGCCGCAGATTGACGGTGCAAGCGGCGGGCAGATGCTTCAGCTCATTATCGAAGAGATTGGCAATCATGCGATGAATCAGCGCTTCATCGGCATTGATTTTGAGCGGGCCACCGCTTTGCAGCCAGATTCGCAAACCCTTATCCGCCATGGAAGGCTCGTAGAGATCGATCATGATGCGCAGCAACTCATCGAGATCGACTTCACTGCGAGAAAGGCGGAGCGCATCGGCTTTGGCCTCGGCCACGTCGAGCGACTTATTGAGAAAATCGGTCAGGCGGTCCAGTTCCTCGATGACCGCGACGATTGGCTCGGCCTGGTCGATGGAGGCACGGGCCGACAAGGACATCTCCAGCTTTCCGCGAATGGCGGTCAGCGGGCTGCGCAGATCATGCGCCAGAGAATCGGTGATGGTATGCAACTGGTGCATCGAATTTTCAATGCGGTCAAGCATGTGATTCAGCGTCCTTGCGAGGTTGCCGACCTCATCGTGGCGCCTGCTGGTTGGCACGCGCGCGCTCAGATCGGAATGCCCAATTCCGGAAGCCGCTTCGGTAATGCGGCGCACGAGGCTCAACATGCGGTGAGTGGTATAGAAGACGATGCCGAAGCCGAGCAGAACCAGCAGCAGCCATAGCAGGAAAAAGCGCAGGCGCATGGCTCGCAGCACGCGCAGTTCATCGCGCTCCGAGAGGCCGAGATAGATAAAGCTACCATCGTCGATGCGCGTTGCGGCGACGCGAAAGGGCACGCCAAAGCCGTAAACATGCAGGTCCGTCGGGCGGCCGGGAGCGATCTCATGAACCCGGATGGCCTTCAGATTCTCATCGCCGCTGCCCGCACCCACCCAAAGCAAGGGGGAACCGCTAGCGCTGGTCTGGAGGAAGAAGACGGAGTCGTTGGAAGTGCCGGCGGACAGATCCCTGTTGGGCACTTCCTTGCTTGCCAGTTCGGCAACCTCTTCAACCACGCGGTCATGAAGGGCGTTCTTGGGCGTCTGCTCGGCCACATCGCCCAGCACATCCACCTCACCCGCGAGCCACGCATCGCTGCGCCGCTGAATATCGTTGGCAACAAACTGGTGCAGGAAGAGGAAGACCAGCAGCGTGCCGCAGGCAAAAGCCAAGGTGGCCCACAGCGAGATGCGCCAAGCGGCGCTGTCCAGGATGGGTCTAACGGTCTTTGAGGACATAGCCCACACCTCGCAGCGTGCGGATGATCGGCTTCAGCCCTGGAGCATCGACCTTGCCGCGCAGGCGGTAGATATGCACGTCCACAACGTTGGTATCGGGCTGAATGCGCATGCCCCACACCTTGTCCAGAATCATGGAGCGCGTCACGACACGGCCGGCGTTGCGGCAGAGATACTCCAGCAGCACGAACTCTTGCGCGGTGAGTTGCAGGAGTTGGCCAGAGCGGGTGGCCTCGCGCCGCAGCAGATCCAGTTCAAGATCGAGCACGCGCAGGCGGGTTGCCTCGCTGCTGGGCGGGCTGTTGCGCTTGAGAAGATTGCGCAGCCGGGCCAGCAGTTCAGCCAGCGCGAAGGGCTTGGTCAGGTAATCGTCGCCGCCTTGCTCCAGGCCGCGCACACGGTCATCGACGCTGCGCCGCGCGGAGAGAATCAGAACGGGCGCGCGGACCCCAAGCTGACGCAGTTTGAGAATCAAGCTGATTCCGTCCATGTCCGGTAGGCCAAGGTCAACGATCAGGATGTCAAACGAGCCGTCAATTGCAATGCGCTCGGCTGACTTGCCATCTGATGCCACTGCTACCTGATAGCCAGCCTCCTCGAGCGAAGTGCGCAGGAAGCTCTGAATATCGATTTCGTCTTCTACAAGCAAAAGCCGCATGAGGGGATATTATTCTATTTCGGCGAAATTTTCATCGAAAACTCCCAATTTGAAACGCAAAAACGAGAAAAACTTCGGTAATAGACGCACATGAACAAATCGTCATCGGGGCGCAGGAGTTCTTTCATCCATTTCCGATAGTCTTAAGTAGAGGCGAGTTTCCATTCCCCAGTAATGAACAAATCGTCATGAAGCCAGACGGACGCGTCCGCTATCCAAAGAGGTAGAAAATCCGTCTCAATCATGAGTTGCAATTGAGACCGCCGCGCGGGAGAATCATCGCCTTGATTCTCCCGCACCTCACAAAAGCCGACAAAAGGGAATCCAGGAGATGAGCGCGCAGAGCGCCTGTATGAATACTCTAAGCAAGACGCCGTTCGCCGATGCATTCAGCGCGGGCCTTCCGCTGCCGGCGACGCTTGATCCGCAATTCGAGGAGGCGCTGCGCCATGTGCTGGACAATCCCGGCAGCCTGGTGCGCCCGCGCATGGTTCTGCTGGTGGCGACGGCTTACGGGCTTGAGGCTGCGGCTGCGCGTGATCTGGCAGTTGCGCTGGAGTACTTTCATACGGCCTCGCTGATCTTCGATGACCTTCCCTGCATGGACAATGCCACGGAGCGGCGCGGAGTGGCGTGCGTTCATTTTGAATTCGGCGAGGCGGCGGCGATTCTGAGCGCGCTGGCGCTCATCAATCGCGCCTATGCCTTGAGCTGGCGCGCAGTTTCAGGCGCGCCCCGCGCAGGCCAATTGCGCGCCATGGCTTACCTTGAGCAACTGCTCGGCGTGCAAGGGCTGCTGAACGGACAGAGCCTCGACCTGCATTACGCGGTCTTGCCGCACAACCGCGAAACGACGGAGAGAATTGCGCGCGGCAAGACGGTCTCGCTGATCCGTCTTACGCTGGTTCTGCCGGCAATACTGGGCGGCGCTTCCGAGCGCGAGTTGCAACTGCTGGAGCGGATTGCCCTCTACTGGGGCCTCTCGTATCAGATGGTGGACGATTTGAAAGATGTTCTGGACAGCCAAGCCAAAGCCAAAAAAACCGTGGCTCGCGACATCCTGCTGGACCGTCCCAATTCCGCCTCCGCGATGGGAATTCCCGCAGCCGTCAAGCGTCTCACGCGCTTCATCGATCTCGGCGACAGAACGCTGGAACGGCTTTTGCAGGCACGGCTTGGCCTTTCGTTCCTGGGAAAACTTCGCAGCAGCCTGGAAGATGAACTGGTCCGGGTTGCGGGCCATCTTTGCGAAACACCGGCGGGAGCGCGACCGTGATCTTCTTCAAGCTGATTGTGACCAATCTGCTGCGGCATCGCATTCGCTCGATCATCAGCATCGCCGGCATCGCCTTCAGCGTCGCGGCGATGCTCACCGTGGTCACCATTTTGCAAGGCGCCATCGGAATGTTCTCCGGCATTCTGTCCAGCGACAGCGAGGTCATCGTCTTCGAGCGCAACGTCTCCGATCTTTTCTTCAGCAACGTTCCCGCAGCGGCGGTGAACGAAATCTCCGCGTGGCCGATGGTGGCACATGCCGATCCGGTGCTCTTCGGCATTGTCTCCAGCGCCGATCACCCCATTATCACGTGCTTCGGCATCACCGCCGCCGACGCGCGCATTCGCAATGCCGCATGGATTGCCGGTGATCGCAGCAACTTCGCGCAGCATTCCGACGATGTGGTTCTCGGCGAGCGAGCCGCGGAGTTTCTGAACGCCAAGCTCGGCGATCAAGTGCCAATTGGGCACGGCAACTTTCACGTCATCGGCATTCTCAAGACCGCCAACGGCTTTGAAGACGGCGGCGTCTTCATGCCGCTCAGCGCAGCGCAGAGCTTCTTTCACAAGGAAGGAACTTCCTCGGTCATCACCATCAAGCTGCGCAATAAGGAGGACGCGAAACTTTTCAAGAGCATGGTCAAGAAAAATTTCTCCAATCTGATTGCGCTGGAAGACGCGGAGTTCACGCGCTCCTATTCACAGTTCAAAATTCTCAAGGCAACTGCGTGGGCGGTGGGCGGATGCGGCCTGCTGCTGGGCGGCTTCGGCGTTGCCAACACGATGATCATGTCCGTTTTCACGCGCATTCGAGAGATCGCCATCCTGCGTGTCTGCGGATTTTCACCGCTGCAAATTGCGGCCATGATCTTTGGCGAATCGGCGGTGGTTTCCCTGCTGGGCGCTGTAGTGGGCCTGCTCACCGGAAGCTGTTTGCTCTATGCGCTCAAGCTGGTTCCCGCTCTGCACGGTTATGTGGACGTGACGCTTCAACCTGTCGTAATGCTGATCGTGATTGTACTGGCATTGATCACGGGAATCGCGGGCGCGCTTTACCCGGCAGCGTATGCCGTGCGCATCCGGGCGGTGGAGGCGCTGCGCTTCGAATGAAAAACTCTACCGCACAGAAGAGCAATGAGCCGCGCGCCGTGCTGCGCGCTGAAGATGTATGGAAGAGCTACGAAGACGGAGCGATTGAAGTCCTGAAGGGCGTACACTTCGAGGTCGCCGAAGGACAAACGGTTGCGCTGTGCGGGCCATCGGGCTGCGGCAAAAGCACGCTGCTGCACTTGTTTGGCGGACTTGATTTTGCGGATCGCGGACATGTATCGGTCAACGGTGTTGAGGTGAATTGCCATCGCAATCTGCTGCGTCTACTGCGCCACGAAGTTGGTTTCGTCTTTCAACTCCACAATCTCATTCCTGATCTCACTTTGGAAGAAAATTGCCTCATTCCCACGGTGGCCGCGGGCGTGGATCGCCGCGAGGCGCTGGAGCGCATGCATCAGCTTGCGGAGCGCACCGGACTCACACATCGCCTCGGCCAGCGCATTCAAAAACTCTCCGGCGGCGAGCGTCAGCGCACTGCGCTATGCCGCGCGTTGATGAACAGGCCGAAGATTCTGCTGGCCGACGAGCCGACCGGCTCACTCGATGAACACGCCAGCGGCGCGGTCTTCGATCTGCTGCTGGAGATTGCCGCCAACGAGCGAGTGACGCTGGTGATGGCCACGCATGATCGCAGCCTTGCGCGGCGCTGCGATCACTTGCTGGAGATGCACGACGGGAGGATTTGTGAGCCTTTCGCCTGATGGGTCCGTTACGACAAGCAGCGCTCCGCAAGCCGTTGCCGGCGCCGCGTGGCACGCATTGCTCTGGCTGGTCTTTGCCAACGCCGTTGGCGTGATGATCGCGCTGCTGCTGCTTTTTCCCTTGCTGAATCAACTGCTGGGCGAGTGGAGTTATGGCCGCTGGATCATGGTGCATATCAACATTGAACTCTACGGGTGGACGAGCCTTCCGATGGTTGGATTTCTCTTCCGTGTTTATGGCGTGGATCGCGGAGCGCTGGCGCGGTGGTGCAGGCCTGTGTTGTGGGTGTGGTCCGCGGCGCTCGGCGTGGGCGCCTACACGTGGCTCTCCGGTCACTCCAGCGGCAAGCTCTATCTCGATTGGTCCGGCACCGCACGCATCTTTTTTCCGCTGGCCATGCTTGCATTGTGGCTGCTGCTTGCGGTTGCATTTGTCCGTGAAGGCCGCAAGACCAATGAAAAAATATATGCGCGAAGTGCGAAGATTCTTGGCCTCGCGCTATTGTTTCTCGTGCCGATTGTGATGTATGCCGCATGCAGTCCGAGTTATTATCCCGCCGTTAATCCCGATACCGGCGGACCAACGGGAGCAAGCCAGCTTGAATCGTCGCTGATCATTGTGGCCATTCTGCTCATGCTTCCCTTTGGCCTCACGCGGCGCAAAGCAGGCCATGGCAGCATGATTGCGATTGCATGGATCATCATGCTTGCGGAGTTTCTGCTTTGCTTTGCGCTGGGCCGCGCGGACATCAGCCATCATCGGCCCGCGCAATATCTTTCTCTCGGCAGTCTTCTCCTCTGGATTCCTCTCACGCCTGTTTACTATGCGGCCTTTGAGTGGAATGCGAACACACGCCGCTGGCGCATTGCTTTTTTATGCTGGTGGCCGGCGCTGGTCCTCACCGGCTGGGTTCTCTTTCTTCCCGGCATTCTTGACCACTTCAAATTTACCGACGGCCTTGTCGGCCACTCGCTGCTGGCCATGGCCGGCTTTACATCGAGCCTGCTGATCTTCGTGACGGTTCAATTGCTCGGCGAGGGCGGATGGATCTTCAATCGCGCGCGTTCTTTTTATGGATGGAACGTTGCTGTTGCGGGCTACGTTGTACTGATGACGGCAGCGGGCTGGCGCGAAGGCTTCGATCCAACATTTACCATTGTTCCTGGAGCTGCGCGCAATGCCATCTATATCCTTCGCCTGATGGTTGGAGGCGTGATGCTTGCCTCGTCGGTTGATTGGCTGATCGACGCATCGAAATTGCTTCGTGCGCCTGCTCGAATTCTCGCTCCACAGGAAGTGACTGCATGAATAGAACCATCCTCATCAGCTATCAAACATTGATCGGCATCTCCGACACCATGACCGGCGCGCTGCTGATGATTGCGCCTGTGTTCACGCTTGGACTCATGCGCTTGCATGCGCCCGGCGATGCGCTTCCGTTTCTCTCCTTCATCGGAGCGTTTGTTCTCTCGGTCGGCCTGTCGTGCCTGTATGGCGCAAAGTTGATGATTCGTCGCGGAAGCCCATGCAAGCTGGAGATTGTTTGGCTGCTCACGGCCATCAGCCGCGCCAGCGTGGCTGTTTTCGTTGTTGCGCAGATCGCGGCGCACGCGCTCGAAGCGGGCTGGATCACGGTTGCCGTCATGGATGGCGCTTGTGTTTTCTTTCAAGCGATCGGTCTTCGCAAAGGCTGGCTGGCCCATGTTGCGCGGTGAGAGGCGCTCCTCCGGCTGGCAAGGCGCAAGCCTTGTCGCGATCACCTATGTCTATTTTTTGATCTTCGCGCAGTTCGCTTTTCTCAAGCGGTTGACAAGCCTCGGCGTGGCGGGTTCGCACTTGACTGCCGTGATGGCCGCGATGGCCATTGGCGGCATTCTATTCAGCTTGCTTGCGGCGCGCACTCGCCTCTGGCCTTCGCCGAGCTTGCGTCTGCGCGCTGGACTTTCAGCTTCCGGCGCGGCCGCATTTCTTTCGCTGCTGCCGCTCAGCATTGTTGCCAGCATCGCTCTTTCGTTTCTGATTGGCGCGGGGCTGGGCCTGCTCACCGTCACTCTCGTCACGCATCTGCGCCAATGGACGGGCAATCGCAATCCGCTGCTGCTGGTTGGCGTGGGAACGGGCGTTGGTTATTTCATCTGCAACTTTCCAATCTTCTTCGCGGCCTCCGCCGAGACGCAAGCAGCAACGGCCGGCGTGTTGTGCTTGATCGGAGCCGGCATCCCTTTGCTGCCAACGCAAACGCTGGAAATAGTTGAGGAAGAAAAAACGCTGTCCGCAATTCCATTTCTCAGCGTGCTGGTCTGCTTCACGGCGCTTGTCTGGCTGGACTCGGCCGCGTTCTTCATCATTCAAAATAATCCGGAATTGAAAGCCGGCACGTGGGAGGGTTCGGCGCACCTATGGGCTAACGGAACGCTGCATCTTCTGGCTGCGTTGTTGAGCGCGTGGCTACTGAGCCGCAGGCGTCTTTCATGGGTTTTATCCGCTGCATTGATTGCGCTGGGCGCAGCCTGCCTGCTTCTGCTGGATGCGCGTTTTGTCGTGCTGGCTTCGGTCATTTATCCCATCGGAGTCTCGCTGTATTCGGTTGCGCTGGTCGCATATCCCGCGTTGCTTGGCCCTGCAACTTCTATAGCGGAGCGCGCGCGTGAGGCCGGATGGCTCTATGCGGTTGCAGGCTGGGCAGGCTCCGCGATGGGCATTGGCATGGGCCAGAATCTCGGCCATGTTCCGCCGGTCTTTGTGCTGGCGGCGGGAGCGATTATCCTGCTCTCCTGGCCGCACAAATTTCTTTCACAGCGCAAGCGCGAATTGACGCTGACGCTATCGGTGCTGTTGGCGGCCTTCGTCCTGCACAGCGTGTTGAAGGCCGGCGATGCAACCGCACAGCTCACGCAAATCGAGAGAGGCAGGCAAGTCTACATCTCTGAAGGCTGCATCAACTGCCACTCGCAATATGTCCGCCCGAATTCGCCGGATGTGCTGCTGTGGGGCCCGGTTGAACCGCTTGAGGAAATACGCAACGAGCGCCCGCCGCTGATTGGAAATCGCCGCCAGGGGCCTGATCTTTCCGAGGCGGGCGGACGCCGTTCGGCGCTATGGCTCAAGCTGCATTTTTTCAATCCGCCGGAGGTCAGCGGCGCATCCGTCATGCCTTCTTACGCGTATCTCTTTCACGATCAGCGAGGCGATGATTTGGTGAGTTACATTGTAAGCCTGCACCAAAGCGGTCTGTCTGAGCATCGAATCGACGAAGAGAATTGGCATCCATCCTCATCCGCGGCGGCCTTGGCCAATGCCTGGAATGGTGAGCGGAGCTTTCAGCATTACTGCGCTACATGCCACGATGCAGGCGGGCAGACGCGCTGGTCGGACGGCTTCAAGCGGCGTCCGCCCGACCTCACCGCGGGGCCGTATTTGCATCTGAGTTTTTCAGGCGATCTTGCGGAACAGCGGGTGCGCCTGGCGCGCATTGTCAAATTCGGAATCCACGGAACCGATATGCCCGGGCATGAGTACCTGTCCGATAACGAGATTGCCTCCATCACTCTTTGGCTGTCACAGCAGATCCGGCAGCCGAGCCAAAACCAAAACCCGTAATTCATTCAGGAGACAAATCATGAAGACTGTCGCAAAATCTCTCTTCCTCGCATTTCCTTTGCTTCTCACGCCGATTGCGTTGGCGCAGCATCAGAACTTCGCCGTGAATCCGGATGCCAGCAAAGTCGCATTTTCACTGGGCGGAAACACACATCATGTTGATGGAGTCTTCCGCGTGCAAAGCGGCTCCATTGATTTTGACCGCAGCGCGGGGACGATCTCCGGGTCGGTGATCGTCGCGGCGGGCAGCGGCAACAGCGGCGATCAGGGGCGCGACAAGAAGATGAACTCCGACGTGCTGGATGTGGCGCACTTTGCGGATGTTTCGTTTGTGCCGAAGAGCTTTCAAGGAGGCATCGCAGCCAGCGGCGATTCCACGATTCAAGTGACCGGGGTCTTCACGCTGCACGGTACGCCGCATGAATTGACCGTTCCGATGCAGATTCATATTGACGGAACAACGCTCACGGCCAAGACGCACTTCACGGTTCCCTACGTGCAGTGGGGATTGAAAGATCCGAGTATCTTCATTCTCAAAGTGGCCAAGGCGGTCGATATTGACCTCACGCTCGCGGGCAGCATCCATTGATCTGAAAGTAGCGATCGTCTCGAGCCTTTTACAGGATTTACTTGGGGACAGAGGATGCGTCCAGGCACGGCTTCAGAGGCTGCGGAAAAAGGGTTGAATTTGAGTGAAACCCTCGAAAAACATCCCGCAGGGGCTGAAGCCCATCTTTTATTATCAGCGTCTTGCGGCCCGACTGAAGTCGTGCCCTTATTACAAAACCTGCCTGAATTGAGTTTTTCCGCAGCCTCTTCAGTAGTGCCCTGGAAGAGCCAAGCGTGGACCGGGAGGTCCACGCTTGGCCGGCCGGGAGGCCGGCGCTGCTGTCTTATTGATCCGGCACGAATGCAATGCGAGATTACCGCCGCAAAGCAGCCGCAGGTCCTTCGACTCCGCTGCGCTCCGCTCAGGATGACAGATTTTTTATATCGCAATCCTTTCAGGCCGGATCAATATGATCCGCGAGCCGGCGAAGCCGAGGGGGAGTTTTCGGCAGGTCAGAGAATGGCCCGGGCCACTGATTGCAAGGGCAGAATCTTATCGACGCCGCCGAGTTTGATGGCTTCCTTGGGCATTCCAAAGACCACGCATGTGGCCTCGTCCTGGGCGATGGTCGCCGCTCCGGCTTGCTTCATTTCCAGCATCCCATGGGCGCCATCGTCACCCATGCCAGTCAGGATGACTCCCACGGCGTTGCGTCCGGCATAGCGCGCGGCGGAGCGGAAGAGCACATCGACCGAGGGCCGGTGGCGGCTGACCAGCGGGCCTTCCTTGATCTCGACGTAGTAGCGGGCACCGCTGCGCTTGAGCAGCATGTGATGATTGCCCGGCGCAATCAGCGCGCGGCCGCGAATGACCGAGTCGTTGCTCTCGGCCTCTTTGACGGTGATGGCGCAGAGGGTGTCGAGGCGCTGGGCAAAGGCGCGCGTAAACAGTTCCGGCATATGCTGCACGATGACGATGCCGGGAGTGTCGGCAGGCAGCGCTTCCAGCACAACCCTGAGCGCCTCCGTGCCGCCGGTGGAGGCGCCGATGGCCACCACTTTCTCGGTGGTCTCATCCATGGCGCGGGTGGCAGGCGAGAGGATGCAGTCGGCGTTGAGCTTGGGCTCGACGGAGTGGCTGGGGGTGAGGTTGCGCAGACGCGCGCCCGCCGCGCCTTTGACCGCATTGCAGATTTCGATGCGCGATTCTTCAATAAATTGTTTGGTGCCCATCTTGGGCTTGGTGATGATTTCCACCGCGCCGTACTCCAGCGCCCGCAAGGTGCTTTGCGCGCCTTCTTCGGCCAAGCTGGAACAGATCACCACCGGGATGGGATGCTGGCTCATCAGTTTTTTGAGGAAGGTCAGCCCGTCCATGCGCGGCATCTCGATGTCCAGCGTGATGACATCCGGCACCTGCTCGGCGATGCGGTCGGCGGCGACAAAGGGGTCGCCGGCCGTGGCAATGACTTCGATCTCCGGGTCGGATTCGAGCACATCGCGCAGCGTCTGGCGCACAACGGCGGAATCATCTACGATCAGGACGCGAATCTTCGGTGAGCTCATCGTCTGGGCCTCATAACTTTCTTCCACTCTTATCGGCGGCCCCAGCATGCTCTTCAGCCTCAATGGCATTTCTGGAGTGCCTCTGCAGCAGCACTTCTCCGGTCTTGGTATTGAAGTAGATATTGACACCGCGACGGCCGCCCAGAGAAGAAGCCATGATGTAGAAGCTCTCCTCTTCGAGCACCTTGACGGCAACCTCGATATTGAGGCTGCCCACCGTGGGCAGCGTCGAATGATGGCCCGTCTCCAGCACATCTCCTCCGCCAAAGACCTTCACCTCGATCTCATTGCGCCGCGCGCCCAGGGCATCAAATTGCTGGGCCAGATCGCGAATGGCGTAGTCCACATAGCGGCGGCCGGCGGAGCGCGTAAGAGTCGATGCTTGTTTGACGGGGAAGCGCGGCAACACCGGGTGGCAGAGCGCGCCCAAGCCGAGGCGGGGAGCCCAGAACGCAACGCCCACGCAGGAGCCGAGCAGCGTGCGCAGAATCGCAGGTTCCTTGACCAGGCACGACTCACCAGGCTGCAGGTAGATCTCCGGCAATGTCTCCTCAGCTTCAGCCACGAACCCCCTTGATCGACTTGCCGTGCCGGCCTGGACAGTTAGGATGTTGCCGAGGATCACAACGCCTGGAGTGGCATTTCTGGTTGCCTCCAAGCCGCCGAAGGATTACTTCTCCAGTCAAGGTGTTGAAGTCAATTTTGACGCCGACACAACCACCAAGGCTGGAAGCGCGCAGGGCAAAGCCCTCGGATTCGAGCACCTTGAGGGCCGCCTCGCGATTCTGCTGGCCCACGGAAGGCCGCGACGATTTGTCTTGCATCAAAAGCACATCTCCGCCGCCGAAGGCTTTTACTTCGACCTCATCGCGCCGCGCGCCCAGCGCATCGAAGCGGCCAGCCAGTTCGCGAATCGCATAGTCTACGTAGCGGCGGGCAGCGGATCGCGTCAAGGCGGGGGCCCGTTTTGCGGGAAAATGGGGCATCATGGGGTGGCAAAGCGCGCCCAGTCCCAGGCGGGGAACCCGGAAGGCAATGCCCACGCAGGAACCAAGCAGAGTGTGTAGAATCGCCGGCTTCTTTACCAGGCGCAACTCTCCGGGATGCAAGTAAATCTCGTGCAGTGTTTCCTCATCCTCGGCCATCGGCCCTCCTGTAGAGCGCCGGCGCCACCGGCACAAGAGGCAGATTCATTTCGTGCAGCGTCTCCGAGTGGCCGACAAAAAGATACCCGCCGGGAAGAAGGTAGCTGGAAAGTTTTTGCAGGATGCGCTCCTGCGTTGGCCGGTCGAAGTAGATGATGACATTACGGCAGAAGATGGCGTCCACTTTCTCGCTCATGCCGTAGTCGGCATCCATGAAATTGAGGCGGCGGAACTCGACGCAGCGCCGCAGTTCGGGAACCACGCGCACCTGCTCGGAACCCGGCTTTCGGCTGCGCATGAAGTATTTGCGGCGCAGCGCGGGCGCCACCGGGGCCACAATATCATTTGTGTAAACTCCCAGCTCGGCTTTGCCCAGCACGATGTTGGAGATGTCGCTGGCCAGGATGCGGAAGCGAAAGCCGGGGTGGGTCAGCGCATATTCGCTCAGCACAATGGCCATGGTGTATGGCTCTTCGCCGGTCGAGCAGCCCGCGCTCCAGATTACAAAACTCCGGCCGGTGATGCGCTCCGCCAATTCAGGAAGGGCTTTTTCGACCAGAAAGTCGAAGTGCCCGGACTCGCGGAAGAAATCAGTCTTGTTGGTGGTCACCACATCGATCAGATGGATAAGTTCGTCCTTGAGACCAGCCGGTCCAAAGAGATAGTTGCAGTACTCGCTGTAGGAATGGAGATCGAGGACCTTCAGGCGGCGCCGGATGCGCGCCTCCAGCATGGTCTTTTTTTCCGTGCCCAAGTGAATGCCGGCCTTTGCGTAAATCAAATCGCAAAGCCGCGCATAATCCCTGCTGGAGATCGATTCGTCGTGTGCGCCCATGCTTTGAATGGGGCGGCTTGTTCTGTTTTGGGCCGCCCCATCTCCTCCTCTTGTGAAGTTGCTTATGCCGCTACCAGTTGCCTATCGGTTGTGGCTTTTTCCGCAAAGGGCCGCGCGGCCTCTTGCTTGGCGGTTTCCTGACTGCGGACCGCGGCCAGCTCCTCGGCGCTGAAGACGCGGTCTATGTCCAGGATCATGATGAACTGCGTGTCGCGCTTGCCCATGCCTTTGATGAAATCGGTTCGTATCTGCGTGCCGATCTTGGGGGCCGGCTGAATCTGTTCCGGCTCCAGGTCAATCACTTCCTCGACGGAATCGGTCAGCGCGCCGATGACCGTCGATTCGTTATCGAGCAACACCTCGACCACAACAATGCAGGTGTTGCGCGTGCTCTCGGTCTTGGACATCTCGAAGCACTGCCTGAGATCGACGACCGGGACCACGCTGCCCCGCAGGTTGATGACCCCGGCCATGAAGTCCGGCGTGCGGGGGATTTGAGTAATGGTGGTCAGGTCAAGCACCTCTCTTACCTTCGCCACATCGGTGGCGAAGATCTCGTTTCCAAGCTTGAAGGTGAGGTACTGCCGCGTCTCCGTGATTTCGTTCACACTCATACTGCTACTCCTCTCAGCCTGTGAAGACTGGGTGCTGGCGGTTTGTCTCCCAGGCCCCAAAATCGGGACCTGGGAGGCGTGCGGCCAGCACTTGGCTCCTACCTCAGAAACGCTCGAACTCACCGTCCAGTTCGTCGTGTTTGTCCTTGAGCCGGAGACTCACCCCGCCTGCCGACTTGACGCCCATGGCAGCCGGGTGAACCGCCGGAGCGGCAGACCGCGCCGGAGCCGATTGCATGGCCTTTGCGGCCTTGGCGCCGCTCTTGCGCGTATTGCCGTCGTCGCCGGTGTGGAAGAAGCCCAGCGCGCTGACCAGTTGATCGGACTGCCCGGTCAACTCCTCGGTTGTGGAAGCCATCTCCTCGCTGGCCGAGGCATTCTGCTGAATCACCTTTTCCAGTTGTTGCAGCGCCTTGTTGATCTGCTCGGCGCCGGTATCCTGCTCCTTGCTGGCCGCGCTGATCTCCTGCACCAGCTCGGCGGTGCGCTGAATGTCGGGCACCAGTTTGTCCAGCATCTCGCCCGACTTCTCCGAAACCCTGAGCGTCGTGCTCGATAGCTGATTGATCTCCGCTGCCGCCTTCTGGCTGCGTTCTGCCAGCTTGCGGACCTCGGCCGCCACCACCGCGAAGCCCTTGCCATGCTCTCCGGCGCGGGCTGCTTCGATGGCGGCGTTGAGCGCCAGCAGGTTGGTCTGGCGGGCAATCTCCTCGATGATCGAGATCTTGTTGGCGATCTCCTTCATCGCGGAGACGGCTTCCAGAACGCTCTTGCCGCTCTCCTGCGCGTCCTTGGCGCTCTTGTTGGCGATCTTGTCCGTCTGCGAGGCGTTGTCGGCATTCTGTTTGATGTTGGAAGACATCTCCTCCATCGCGGACGAAGCCTCTTCAGCCGCCGCCGCCTGCGCGCTGGCGCCCTTCGAGACCTGGATCGACGCTGTTGAGATGGACTGGCTGGCAGCCGCCACTTCGCTGGCGATCCCGCGAATATCGGAGACCGTACGCGTCAGCCCGCTGACCATGGCCGCCAGTGCCTGCATCAGCTTGTCCTGCGGCGAGCGCTCGCGCAGCTCGACCGTCAGGTTGCCGTTGGCCACATCCTCGGCCGCCGTAGTGATCTCGTTCATTGCCGCGACCAGCACGTTCAAATTGTTTTTGATGTTGTTGAAGTCGCCGTTGTAGTTGTCGGTGATCTGCGGGGGCACATCACCCTTGCTGATGCGATCCACGTAGTTGGCCGCCACGTTCAACGGGCCGATGACCGCGTCCAGCGTGTCGTCCACGCCTTGCACGATCTTGCGGAAGTCGCCCTGATGCTTGCTGGCGTCGGCGCGGGTGGCCAGCTTGCCGTCCACCGCCGCCTTGGCCAGCATATTGGCATCCGCCACCAGGTTGTTGACCGCGTCGATGCACACGTTGAGGTTGTTCTTCAGCACGTTGAAGTCGCCGTTGTAGCTGTCTGTGATCTTGGCCGGAATGTCGCCCTTGCTGATGCGGTCCACATAATTGGCCGCCACGTTCAGCGGGCCAATCACCGCGTCCAGGCAATCGTCCACGCCTTGCACGATCCGGCGGAAGTCGCCCTGATGCTTGCTGGCGTCGGCGCGGGTGGCCAGCTTGCCGTCCACGGCCGCCTTGGCCAGCATATTGGCGTCTACCACCAGGTTCTGGATGTTCTGCTTGAGCAGCATCAGGAACTCGTGGATCTGGTCGTCGTTCGAGGCCTTGCCCATGGTGGCCGTCAGATCGCCGTTGGCCAGTTTGGTCACGTAGGCGATCAGTTCCGTCAGCCAGCCATGCACTCCATTGATGGCCTCCTTCATCTTGGCGTGGTCGCCCTTGCAGGCGATTTCGACTTTCTCCCGCAGGTTGCCGCCGCGCACCAGGCTCAGAATGCGGTTGCCTTCGCCGATGGGCAGAAGGATCGCATCCAGCATCTGGTTGACGCCCATCAGCACCTCGGCGTAGGCGCCCTTGAACTGCTCCGGCTTGCCGCGCTCGTTCAGCATTCCGTCCTTGGAGGCCACGGTCAGGCGCGCCAGCTCGGCTTGCAGGGCCACCAGCACCTTGGTGATGCCCACCAGGCTCTTGGCCACCACATCCGCCTCGCAGCGCACATTGATGGCCACCGAGAAGTCGCCGGCCGCAATGGCCTGCGCCGCGCTGCCCTGTTGATGGATGGCGTCGATGCAGGCATTCAGGTTGTTCTTCAGCACGTTGAAGTCGCCATTGTAGTTGTCGGTGATCTTGGCCGGCGTCTCGCCCTTGGCGATGCGGTCCACGTAACCGGCGGCCACATTCAACGGGCCGATCACCGCGTCCAGGCAATCATCCACGCCTTGC
>CAYVGW010000094.1:0-16442 GCA_964450895.1 uncultured Occallatibacter sp.
GCTGCGATGATCTGCTGGAGGCAAACGGTTGTTATTTACGGATAAGTACTTAGCCCCTGCAAAATTCCGCGTTTGAGAAAATTGCTTCTTCGGCTCCCTCTCAAACTCCGGTTTTGAACTGCCCCGCACCTCGCCAAAAGGTTGAAATCCTCCATCTTTGCAACCCATTTCCGTTGGATGCAATTGCCTGTTCTGACTAAACTTCATCTGCCGCTTTTAGGCTGATGTGTCAGAGAGCCTCTAGCAAAATTGTCTTCACGGGATTGCCGATCATTATCGCCCCAAGGCGCATCATCAATCCAGGTGAAATGAAAAGAGCGCCGCAATGTTTACTCATTTACCAACAAAAAATTCGTTAAATTATTTACCGATAAGTTACTCTCCCCCCCCCCTCTCTGCCTGATCCAGCCCCATTTTTGCCGCTCTTGTTTAATTAACATCCATGATAACAACAACATGCATCTAATTGCAGTTAATTATCTAGTAACTGAAAACCACCGTTTTTCCCGCGTTTTAAGGCCAAAACTACTCAATTATTCCAGAAAAACAGCTCTTTTCTCCCTCCAAAGTGCCCCGATTTGACAGGAAAATTGCCAATCCAAAAAATGAATCGTCTACGCCCTATCTTCGCCTATCCGCGTCATCCATCCGGGCTGCTGAAGGATCGGTTCCGTTATAAATCCGAGTGAGAAAGAGAGGGGGCGGGAAACCCGCCATGGATCAGCGATGGAAGCCGCTGATTCATAGCGGGTTAGATCCAAGAGCATTTCTTCTGTTGCTTTAGAGTGCAGATTAAACACGGAGGTCAACGCCACAACCGGCCAGGAGGTCGGCGCTTTAAGGTGCAACTTCCTAGCGGCGCGAGAGCGAGATTCCAAGACCGGTGGTCAGAACCACGTCATTGCTCAGAGTTCCAGCCGGCGGAAAGGAAGTATAACGGTCGCTGAAGGCCGTCTGCCAGGAAAGAATCTTCCCCAGCTTGGTGCTGAAGGCTGAATCAAAGGCGAGTTGATACTGGCCGGCCTGATTGAGATCGGGATAGAAGAATACCTGCTCGGTCAGTACGCTGCCGGCGCCCAGCTTGCGCATGTAGATTTCGCCTAAGTCCATGGCGGCAAAGCTGTTGGTGGTGGAAAAGTTGTTGGTCGGGGAAGCCGAGTAGGACTCATGGGTCCAGACGGCTCCGCCCAGAAGGTCGAGCGTTTGCCGGGGCGTTTTGACCGGATGCCAGCCCAAGCCGCCGCCGATAATGGAGCGCAAATCGAGATACTGCAATGCATTCGAGGAAAAATCACCGGAGGCAAAGGCGGAGAGCGTGGAGTGCAGGGTATGATCGTAGCGCGCTCCGCCGCCGGTGGAGTTGGCGCTGGTTGTGGGAACGGCGTTTGCGTTTTTGCTATAGAGAAAGTTCGCGTAGAGCGAGGTGCTGTCGGTCCGGGTTGCACGGGCCGCGGTAAAGCCGGCCGCAAAGGTGGTGGTATCGGAGTTTCCTCGCGCCAGAGCAAGGCTGACATTCGCTGCGCCGGCCCAAGCGTGGCCCCAGTTCGGATGCAGCGAGGCCTCATAGGCACGCTGATCGGCGAGCGAACGGAGAACCAGCACGACAGCCGGGTCCATGTTGACCAGGCCGGAAGCCGTGCTAACCGTCAACCCCGTGCCGGTCCGCTCGACGGAGGTCACGTTCAGCTTTTCTTTCGGCGTGACTAAAATCAAAGGCTGGTTCAGAGTAAGGCTGGCGATCTGATCCCACGCAATCGTGACAACATCGGCATAGGCAGTCTTGAAGACGAGCTTGCCGCCTTCCAGCTTCACGGCGGTTCCGGAGACCCGGTCGCCGTTTTTCAGCACCACCGTGTCCGCGCGGAGAAGGGGGACGGCGAGCAGTACCGCCGCAAAAAGCACTGGGGTCAAAATCTTGGAATAACGTAAAGTCTGCAACAGATTCCTCCTGGGAGAGTTAGAGAACAGGCCAAAACGCAAAAAAGAACTTCGCGCCTGTTCCATGCAGAAATCATACTTCGGAAAAGGCGAAATTCTTCGGAAATCTCTTGAACTGCAAGCAAAACCTCTGGAGGATCATGAAGAACCGCTTCATTGGATAGTCTGCGGTGGTGAGGATAAAACTGCGCATTTTGTACATATCCTTCTGTCTTGGGAGGCAGGCTGAGCTGTTACGGCAGAGCAAAAACTCTGCAAATCCTGCTAAAATTGTCTGTCGGCCTGCCATGCCGTTCCGGAATCCAATCACAGAAAGCCCGTGCTATGCCCAACAAAAGTGTCTCCGACGAAGCCAAGAGCAAATCCGTAACCTACGCCGACGCTGGCGTGGACATCAGCAGCGGTGACCGCGCCAAGGAACGCATCAAGTACTTGGCGCAGAAGACCTTTAACCGCAATGTCTTAGGCGGCATCGGCGGCTTCGGAGCATTGTACCGTCTGGATTCGCAGCGCTGGAAGAATCCGATCCTGGTCAGCTCGGCGGACGGGGTGGGCACCAAGCTCAAAATCGCCTTCCAAATGGGGCTGCACCACACGGTGGGCGCTGACTTGGTGAACCACTGCGTCAACGACATCGCCGTGCAGGGAGCCACGCCGCTCTTTTTCCTGGATTATTTTGCCAGTGGCAAGCTGGACGCCGAGGTGACCGAAAGCGTCATCACCGGCCTGGCCGAGGCTTGCAGGGCCAATGGCTGCGCCCTGATCGGCGGCGAAACGGCACAGATGCCTGGCTTCTATGCCGACGGAGAGTACGACCTGGCAGGCTTCATCGTCGGCGCCGTGGACCGGGACAAGATGGTGACAGGCGCGGGCATCAAGGCCGGCGACGTGCTGATCGGGATTCCCTCGACCGGGCTGCATACGAATGGATATTCTTTGGCCCGCAAGCTCTTCTTTGAAGTGGCCGGCTACAAGCCGATGCAGTACGTGACCGCCATCAAGGAGAAGGCCGGCGCGTCGCTGATGAAGACCCATCGCAGCTATCTCCATGTGATTCAGAAGCTGGTGACCGCGGGGCTGACAACCGGCATGGCCCACATCACCGGCGGCGGCATCACGGAAAACCTGCCCCGCATTCTGCCCAAGAACGTGACGGCGCAGATTGAGATCGGCTCCTGGCCGATTCTGCCTATCTTTGAACACTTGCAGACGCTCGGGTCAGTCTCGCAAGAGGAGATGATGCGCACCTTCAACATGGGCGTCGGACTGATTGCGGCGATCCCGGCGGCCAAGTTCACCAAGGCCAAGAACCTGCTCGACCGCGCCGAGGAGAAGTTCTACGTCATCGGGCGCGTCGTCAAAGGCGAGCGGCGCGTGCAGTACACGTAATCATTTTGGCAACGCTTGGCCGTACGGCAGAAAGGGATGCCAGTGGCAGTCAAGAAGTCAGGAAAGAAAGCAGCCAAAAAGGCGGCAACGCGCAAGGTGAACCGTGAGGGGCAGCGGTGGACGGAAGACCGGCCGGGAATGACGCTGCGCCTTCCACTCGATCTCCGCGAAGCCATCACGGAAGAATCCCGCGTAAAGGGCGATCTGGCCAGGATCGTCCTTTTTGCTTTGGACCATGTGGACCAGGATGAAGTCGAGATTCAGCAGACCCGCAAGGCCGGCATGGATCTCACCAACCCTCAACTCCTCCACGTTGGCGCCGAAGCTCGCACCAAGCTCAAAGACTGGGCCGAAGCCGAAAGCGTCAGCGTCAACGCAATCGTCGTCAGCCTTCTGGATGAGTTCTTCGCGCGCCTCAAGAAGAGCAAGACGCTGCGTGAAGAACTACGGCTGGAGCTTCGTGCATATCGGGGATTCTTGCCGAGGTAATCATGGCTCTTTTCTCACTGGTGCGAATCTAATTAGAGATCGTCTGATAAATGGTTTTTGCATCATACAAGTCATTTAGATTCGGCAGTTGCGCGTATTCATCAGACAGGCTCTGCTTCCAGGTTTCAGATTCGGGGCTGCCAGCTGTGATATGATCGGGGCGCTCAAACTTTCCTGATAATCTGGAATGAAAGAGGCGCGTATGATGTGCAAGACTCTGCTAGCCTTTCTTGCTTTGGGATCGTTGTGTATCGCTGGTTGCGGCGGTGGCGGTAGTGCTAGCACACAACCAGCGTCCCCGACCATCACGTCCGTCAGCGCCTCCTGCACGCCGGCCAGCATACAGACCGGCCAGACCAGTCAGTGCTCGGCCACGGTAACAGGGACCGGCAGCTATAGTTCCGGAGTGAATTGGACGGCCACAGGCGGGTCGGTCACGTCGGCAGGTGTGTTTACGCCGTCCGGTGCGGGATCAGCAACTATAACGGCCACGTCAACGGAAGATTCCTCCAAATCAGGTTCGGCGACAGTTACGGTAGTCTTGCCCCCGGCGATCACTTCGGTATCCGTCGCTTGCTCGCCGTCTTCCATTTTGACTACGCAAACATCTGCGTGCTCAGCGACTGTGGCTGGCACGGGGAGCTTCAGCACGTCCGTCACATGGTCTGTCAGCCCCACGGGCATCGGAGCGGTTGACGGTTCCGGGGTCTTCACGCCAGCAGCATCGGGAACAGCGACCGTTAAGGCTACATCGACGCAGGACACTACAAAATCCGGCTCGGCGTCAGTCATCATTACGGCTCCCGCCCCCCTTCAGCATGGAGCTTTACTTGCTTCGCCCCCGCTATACGCGAGCGCAACGGCAACCACTGTAACACTCTCTATCTGGCTGCCCGATCCAGACCTCAACACAACTTCAATTACGGCTTATGAGACTGACAAGAACGGTGTCATTATAAGCACAACTGGAACCTTGAACGACTCTGGCAGCAATGGGGACGCAACAGCAGGAGATAAGGTCTACACCCTGCAATTCTCCGTAAACGATACTTCCCCAGCCACCCACTTCTATGGTGTCTCGTACAAGTCGATTAGCTCCGGGACGACATTTTCGACGGAGATCGACAGCACGACCTCGGCCCCAATTGTATGCGTCTCTGATTCATCTTCGTACTCGCAAAATATCCAGGACAGCATCAACCGTCTCCTGAGTGGTGCAACTTCATATCAAGCGATTTATCCATCGTCCGCCACATCTATTAATCAGACGGCCCTCGACAGCTACACAACTGCCATTGCCTCAGTGATGGGAAACATTCAGCAGCTTAGCTCCTACGACGCAGCGAATCCGCTCGCGGCTCATGCCCATTTAAGGGGCCTAAATTTCGCCATTAAACCAATGGCCGGTGGATTCTCATTCTGGAGCTTGATCCCTTTTGGTCTGGGCGATATTTTGAAAAAGAATAACGAACTCGCGCCCGAAAAAAAGGCATTTCTCGGCGCTTCCTTTAATCCGTCTGATCCTGCTGTGACTGGAGTGATGACATGGCTGGCACAGGACCCGAAAGGCCAGCAAGAAGAGGCCGGATGTGACCCTGACATTGTGAGTGATTCCGGTTGTCGTGCCGTTATTTGGGGGGACTATGCTGAGAGTCCATCTGCTGGTCTTCTAGAAGCTGCTAAAAGTTCAGCAATCAGCTTCGCAGTCTCGGAATACACGCCCAACCCAATAGATGGCGCAGGTGATCTCTTAGCGAGCCAGACGGACCTTGCCCCCTTAGCGATATGGTCTATCAAACAAGCGGCAGGGATTGCGACTGACTACTTTGTGGATAACTATACAGCTCCGTCAGGGCGGCAGATGTTGGTCTTTGGGAATGTTTCCCAAGGACAGACAACCATGCTTCCCAATGGATCACATGACATAATCCTTGCTAGTAGCTCCACACGAACGGAAACACCTGGAATCGTATCTCCAGCGGTCACCTCACTCCTGCCTGCATCGCTCCAGGTTGGGGCTGCTCCTGGGACGCTCACCATTAACGGCACGGGATTCCTCGGCACTTCCACGGTCACATTCAACGGTGTTGGCCACACTGCGACATTCGTCAGCGCAAGCCAATTGACGATCTCGCTCACATTGGCTGATCTGGCTGTGGCCGGTAGCTATCCGGTAGTGGTGACGAATCCTGCGCCGGGGGGGGGTGCATCTGCTGCAGCGAATTTCTCGGTGGCGAGCACGCAGGCCGTCGGTCAGTGGATATGGATGGGCGGGAGCAACACGTTAAACTGCATTCCTCAAAGTTCCGGCGGCACTTATTGCTTCCCTCAGCAAGGTATGTACGGCACACTGGGTGTACCCGATTCCTCTAATGTTCCCGCAGGCAGGAACGCAGCCGTCAGTTGGACCGATAGCACCGGCAATCTCTGGCTCTTCGGCGGTAATGATGGTTTTAGCAGAACGTGGAATGATCTGTGGGAGTTCAACCCAATTATTGGTGAATGGACCTGGATGAGTGGGGATCAAAACTCTTACCAGATAAACTCGACAACTATCACCAACGGTGTCTACGGAACAATCGGCGTATCCAATGCTGCGAATGTACCAGCCAGTAGGCCAAACGCTGTTAGTTGGGTCGATGACAGCGACAACTTATGGCTCTTTGGCGGCTTAGGATTTGGTGATACAGATAGCAATACTTTCTTCTTTAATGATCTGTGGAGGTATTCCCCCGCAGCCAAAGAATGGACATGGATGAGTGGAGACAATGGACCTGCTGATGCGGCATCTGTTCAGGGTGTGCAGGGGGTTCCTGCTCCAGCCAATACTCCCGGAAACAGGTATGGCGCTGTAAGTTGGAAATCCACAAGCGGAGATCTCTGGCTCTTTGGTGGTTTTGGTCGAGATCCATACTATTGGTATTACCCGTTCAATGACCTATGGAGATACAGCCCGACGACCAATGAATGGACCTGGATAACTGGGGGAGGGTATGCTTCGGCTGTCTACGGTGTGCAAGGTGTACCCGCAAGTAGTAATGACCCGGGATCACGCTATGGGTCCATTAGTTGGACGGATGCAAACGGCAATTTATGGCTTTTTGGAGGAAACGCATCTGCTTCCATGATCAGTGTATATACTGGCCTTCTAAACGATCTTTGGGAGTTCAACCCCACAACAAACGAATGGACCTGGATAAGCGGAGCCAATATAGGTAACAAGCCAGGCGTATACGGCACGCAGGGGGAAGCAGCGGCCGCCAATGTCCCTGGAGCAAGGCAGGACGCAGTGAGTTGGACCGACAAAAATTGCAATTTATGGCTCTTTGGAGGCACTGGTTACGATTCAACAGGAGTGGAAGGAAGCCTCAACGATCTATGGAAGTTTGATCCTTTAACCAATATTTGGACTTGGGTGGGCGGTAACAGCACTATATCTGCGAGCGGGGCAACGCCTGGCGTATACGGTACACGAAGTGTGCCCGCGTCTGCCAATTACCCCGGAGCGAGGACGAGTGCTGTCGGTTGGACCGACAAAGACGGCAATCTATGGCTCTTTGGAGGCGCGGGCACTGATTCAAATGGGAACAGTGGAAACCTCAATGATCTATGGCGCTATCAGCCATAGGCTGCAATTGCAGTTGCGCTTTCAAGCCCGTCGGGTAGACCAAACGAGTCTGGCGCGAAGCGGCAGCAGATCAAAGGGCGGGAAGACGGGCGTTGGCTGTGAAACCGGGGTCCGCTGGCGGATCGGGGCTGATTATCCAATGTATAATCAGCAGTATGTGAGGGTTTTCCGGCGGCGGAAGCGGGCGCGGCGGGGAGATTTTTGCAATCCATTCCGGTCAGGTGGACGATGCACACCAACTGCGGCGCGGCGGCGACCTTGAAACTCGGCATTCTGCTTTCGGGCCGCGGCTCGAATTTTCTGGCTATCGCCAAAAATATCCGCGAAGGGCGCTTGCACGGCGTCGAGATTGCCGTGGTGATCTCCAACGTGGCCGAGGCGGGCGGAGTGCTGGCCGCCAGGGAGTTGGGCCTGCCGACGGAGCTTTTTGTCTCCAAAGGCCGCAAGCGTACCGAGCACGACGCCGACGTGATCGCCTGCCTCCACGCGCACAACGTCGATCTGGTCTGTCTGGCCGGTTATATGCGGCTGCTTTCGCCGGAGTTCATAGCCGCTTTCCCCAATCGCATTCTCAATATTCACCCCTCGCTGCTGCCTGCCTTTCCCGGCTTGGAGGCGCAGACGCAGGCCTTCGACTACGGCGTCAAGGTCGCCGGCTGCACTGTCCACTTTGTCGATGAGCATCTGGACCACGGCGTCATTGTTCTGCAACGGGCCATTCCCGTTTTGGAGAGCGACGACGCGCACTCGCTCAGCGAGCGCATTTTGGTGGAGGAGCATCTGGCTTACACCGAGGCGATTGCCCGCGTAGCCAGCGGCGTGTACAAGATTCAGGGGCGGCGTTTTGTAAAACGTTAGTGTCCAGAGTTGCGTGGGCTAGTGAGTTTCCGGCTCGGCATTTTCCTGTTCGCCAGCAACAGAGATGCGCAGAGAGCGCAGAAAGCTGAGATCATTCTGGGTGAAGGGTCCGCCGAACTTGAGAGAGAGACTGGCTTGTTCCGTGCCTTCCTTCGCCTCTGCGGCTTCTTTGGCGGCAACATCGTTGAGGCCGATGGTGGCCTCCAGCATCAGCAGCACATCGAAGCCATGCTGGCGTATATCCTGGACCACGCCGGCGATCTGCTCGCTCTCAATGACGGACTCATGGATAGCCTCGCCCAGTTGCTGAATGAGTTCACGCAGACGGGTTGTCATAAGCACCTCCAGTAGCTGCAACCGGCGCGGGCAATTTGCGCTGGGCGGTGTTTGCTTCCTATACCTTACTTCCGTTACTGTTTGCTGGCAAGTGCGCCTCGGATTTAATCGTCAAAATGCGCTCCGGCCACCCTCGCTGCTACCATCATATCGAAGATGAAAGCTCAAAACATAGGCCGCGCGCTGGGGATTGGGCTGCGGGTCGCAGGGCGGATCGCCGGAGAGCGCCTCGCCGCTGCCCCGCAGAATGCCTCTGCCGCCCCAAAGACCTCCGTCGGCGCAGAAGTACGCAGAGAAGCCGACAGGCGGGCGATGGGACAGAGTGCCGGGCGAGCTTCTGGAGGCCTTGCCCGCGGCGTGGGCGGCTTTTTTCGCCCCTTTCGCCGCGTGGGCGGCATCTTGTGGCTGGAGATCACTGGCGTCTTCTTCCTGTTGCCGGTGGTAGCCTTTGCCCCCAAGCTGTGGGCCACACGAGCCAGTTGGGCGCACGGTCCAGACCATTGGCGGTTCCTGGTCACTGCCGCTGTGATGGCGGTCTTTCTCTACCTGAGCGTCACTTCCTTCTGGCGGGCGCGCAAGCGGTGAGGCTACGTTCTCTGCACGAAACGTTAGTTTGACCCCGCCGCCGCCAATCCCTATCGTAAAGAGTGGCACTCGAAAGGAATCTCCATGACTCAGCAAGCCCCGCTCGAAACCGCATCGCCCAAGAAAACCGCCCTCAACGCCGCCCACCGCGCACTGAAGGCCAAGATGGTGGATTTTGGCGGCTGGGATATGCCCGTCGAGTACCCCGGCGGCCTGGTTGCCGAACATTTGGCCGTCCGCGCCAGCGTCGGCCTCTTCGACGTCAGCCACATGGGCGAGATTCACTTTCGCGGCCCCGGCGCGCTGGCCGCCGTTCAGCATCTCACGATGAACGACGCTTCCAAGCTGAAGGATGGCCAGGCCCAATACTCCGCGCTGCTCAACTCGGAGGGCTGCTTCGTGGACGACATTCTGGTTCACCGGCTCAGCCAGAATGAGTACCTGGTGGTCGTGAATGCAGGAACCAAGGACAAGGACTATTCCTGGATGATGGCCAATGCCGGGTCTCTGCCGGATGTGCGCATCAGCGACGACTCCGACAGCTATTCGCAACTGGCCGTGCAAGGCCCGCGGGCGCTGGAAACTCTGCAAAAGCTGACCCAGGTCGATCTGGCAGCCATCCGTAACTACTGGTTTACCTTCGGCGAAGTCTGCGGGATAGCGAATGTGCTGATCGCTCGCACCGGCTACTGCGGCGAGGATGGCTTCGAGGTTTATCTGCCCTCCGATGCGCCGACAACAGAAAAGGTGTGGAACACCCTGCTGGAGGCAGGCGCGGAGTTCGGGATTCGCCCTTGCGGCCTGGGCGCGCGCAATACGCTGCGACTGGAGGCCGGAATGCCGCTCTACGGCCATGAAATCTCCGACGAAATTAACGCGCTGGAATCAGGGCACGATCGCTGGCTCAAACTGGACAAGGCTGAATTCCTTGGTCGCGAGGCTTTGATCGCGGTTCAAACCGCAGGCGGGCCAAAGCGCAAGATTATCGGCCTGGAGATGATGGAGCGCGGCATCGCCCGCGACGGCTATCCCGTGCTGGATTTGGACGGAGAGCCAATCGGCACGATCACTTCCGGCTCTCCCGCGCCATTCCTGAAGACGAACATTGCCTTTGCGTTCGTTCCAGCGAGCGTGGCTGCCAGCGGCGCGGACGTTCTGGTGCAAGTGCGCGCCAACCAAGTGCGCGCAAAGCAGGTTCCTACCCCGTTCTACAAGCGCGCAAAAAAGTGAGTCTCGCCCGCATAGGCAACCGTGACTGCCGATCAGATGATTACCTGCTCTTTTCGCGGCGCAGATTTTCTTCAAACCAGATTGAGCGTAAACCGTTCATTCTCTGTATTTTGATGTGTATTTCCATATTGTGTTGAGTTCACTGAATAATTATATGCAAGGTTTTGAAAATATAAATAGGGGGGGAGGGGGTAAGGCTTTCGAGCCGATTTTGAACCTCTTCCTGACCTGGAAGAGGCTTTGCATACTGAAATTATGCGCGCATCGCAGTTAATTCTCTGCAAGACCAGCGGTGCGGCCCAGGGGAATTGCATTTGGATTGGAAGCAATCGTTTTGAAAGGGCACGGCATTAGCCGTGCCGCAAAGGGAAGAGAGAATTCTGGGCTTTGCAGGCTGCGGAAAAAGGCCTGAATTCGGGTGAAATCCCTGAAAAAGATCCCGCAGGGGCTAAAGCCCAACGTTTATTATCAGCCATTTGCGGCCCGACTAAAGTCGTGCCCTTGTTACAAAACCTGCCTAAAAAGAGTTTTTCCGCATCCTGTTTAGCCCCTGAGGGAAGGTTTTGAAGATGAAACCCATCCCTCGGCGGCTAAAGCCGGTGCTTGTATGCCCTCGCAATCGGCACGGCTGAAGCCGTGTCCTTTCAAAACCGCTCCGTCTCACGATTTCAATTCCAAGTGCAATTCCCCTGCGTTGCGGCCAATGAGGGCTTGCGCGCCATGGGAGTTCGTGGTGTCCCAATTCCGGAAATCAGGACTTGGAACACACGGCCAATTATCAATAGGTATTCAGGTGGAATGGATGATTGGGCTTTCAGGAACAACGAGTTTGACAGTCGGATCTTGGCTTAGTTCGAGACATATCTGAATTCGCTGTTGCTTTTCGCGTCGGGACCTGTTGATTCGGGCCATCCAATCACCGAAGTATGTCGCTTGAAGGGATTGTCATTTCGTCTTGCGCGAAGTTTCCTCTCGACCCAGGACAAACGCATTTGGATTTGGAATCTTGAGAATGATCGGTTTTGAAAGGGCACGGCTTCAGCCGTGCCGATTTCGAGGCTTTGGCTGCGTCGGCTTTAGCCGCCGAGGGAAGTTTTTAGCTTCACAAACCATCCCTCAGGGGCTAAAGCCCAGAATTTTCTGCCTACTTTGCGGCACGGCTAAAGCCGTGCCCTTTCAAAGCGACAGCTTTCAATCCAAATGCGTTTGCCCTGCCTCTCGACCAGTGCTTTTACGGGAATATCAGCGCGCGCGTGAAACCTCGCTTCGATCGATTGGATTGAACCTGTATTGGTATATTGCCCTCCAATGAACGAGCCGAGGTTGGCAAACGTCTCAGCCGATACCTGTTCTTGCCGCACGACCCGGAAATCAATGACAGCTTCCACTATCGGGGCATTCCGAAGATGTTCGCGTGGGCGTGCCATCATTTCCCTCCTCTAGCAATCAGATCAACTCTTGCGGGCATCGGTTGATCTCACTGGAACTAGTTTAGGCGTCTCGACGAATTGCTGTAGTGCCTGCTCGATGAATCGACCCCCGACCTCAGCCGGAGTTCTTCCATAGATTCCGCGCGTCGCAAGCTCTCTCAATATGTCGATGGATTGCTCCGACAGCGTCACCTCGAATTTGACTCCGGGAGACAGGCTCTTCGGCCTAGCCATCACAGCCTCCATTATTACCCGATAATTATCGGGTAATAATGGGACAAAAAGCAAGTACAATCCATACAAATTTGTCGGCTGTCATGCACTGGAGCTTCAATAAAGGACGCGCTTTCACAACTGCCTTGACAAAAGGTTGAGAGGTTAGCGTCAAATTTCATTGAAAATCAATGACTTGCGCCCAATCACACCTGCATGACTTCGGCTTCCTTTTTGCGGCAGAGTTCTTCCATGCGGCGAATCTCTTCGTCGGTCATCTTCTGGATCTCTTCCAGGCAGCGCTTTTCCTCGTCCTCGCTGATCTTCTTGTCCTTGGCGAGCTTTTTGAGGGCGTCGTTGCCGTCGCGGCGGACGTTGCGGACCGAGGTGCGATGCTCTTCGAGTTCCCGGTTGAGGTGCTTGCAGACATCGCGGCGGCGCTCCTCGGTCATGGGAGGAACGGGAACGCGAATGACCTTGCCGTCAGAGATGGGGTTGAAGCCGAGATCCGCATTGCGGACGGCCTTTTCAATCTCCTTGACCATGCTGGGTTCCCAGGGGGCAATCAGAATCATCTGCGCCTCCGGGCTGGAGACCTGGGCGACCTGGTTGATAGGCATCGGCGTGCCATAGTAGTCCACCTTGATCTGGTCGAGCATGTGTACGCTGGCGCGGCCGGTGCGGGTGGAGGCGAGATTGGCCTGGAAGGTGGCCACGGCGCCATCCATGCGGCGGCGCAGGTCGGTGTTGAGTTCCTTGAGGGCCGGAATACCGGCCATGATCGAAGCTGCCATTGGATTCGTCCTCGTACTTCCAAAACACTATTTTAACGAATTCCAGCCGCGCGCAGAGGTTTAAGTTCAGGCGGCGCAAGCGGGATTCCCGAAGGGATTATGAATGCTGCGGAAAATCTCGAGTTTACAGGTGATTTTGAAGGAAAACATCCCTCATTCCTTGGGCTTGCGCACACACAGCGCGCTGCCTTCCCGGCTGTCGCTGCGGTAAGAGTAGCGCTTCCCGTTGTAGAAGTCGAAATCCCAAGCCTCGGAGGCGGAATTGCCCATCGTGCTGCTCCATTCCCAGTAGCTGGAAGATTGCAGGTCTCCCTTGACGAGCGGGATTTTTTCATGGTGGCTGAAGACCTTTCCCGCCATATGTTTGATGGATTCCGGATCGAGCTTGGTTTCGTTGCCGGCTTTGTTGGAGATGGCTTGCAGCTCGTCGATCTTGGGCAAGCGCCAGTCCGAGTGACCTGCCAAGCGTAGAGTATGGCAGTACTCCTCCGCCTGCTGCCGGGTCATATAGTCTCCATTGTCCTTCTTGGGCCACATCAAGCCTGTCGCGGGATCTGTCCAGACTCCGGCGGCCTCATCCCGCGCAATCTTCTCGGTGTCTTGAGGCGTAGGCGCTGGCGCAACTGGCTCTGGCACAACCTTCACTGCCTGCGCGGGCGGCGCGACTGGCGCGGGCTGTGGATTTTGTGCCGGAGGCTCGGCAGGTTTCCGCGCCGGCTGCTCCGTCTTGAGCCGGGCATCGCGCACCGGCTTGAGCTCAATGGAGACGACAGTCTGTCCTCGTTCTTCGACCTTGGAGAGCTGCTTGACTTGATCGGCGCCGTCCTCGGTCACGGCAACCACCAGGTGCTGGCCGAGTTCGACCTTGGCCTTTGCCGAGCCTCCGGCCTCGATGCGGCCTTTCGCCTCGCCGTCCAGCTTCCAGTTGCAAGCCAGATCGCACAGCACCAGCAGCGTGGCGCCGGCAGGCTTGGCAATGGGCTTCTTGGGAAGCAGAATCGGCCCTTCGTCCTGCTGCGCAAAGGCTGAAGGCGCCGCGAGCGCCAAGGCCGCGGCCATTGCCCATCCAGCTATCGTCCTACTCCGCATCCATCTCCCCCGAAAGTTTCTTGAGGCTAATCTTACATCTATATCACCACGCTTTGTGTTACTGGTTGCAAGCCTCTTTCACTCCACCCTTGCAAGCCTTCTCAAAATACTTATGCGCTTCGTCGGTATACCCGGAATCCTGGAGGAGCGTGCCGAGGCTGGTACAACTGGAAAAGTTGTCATGGTCGCAGGCTTTCTTCCAAATCTCCTGGGCCTTCGGCTCATTCGTTACGCCGCCGAGGCCCTTCGCGTAGAGATAGCCGAGGTAATTACAGGCACGCATCTCTCCGCCTTCGCAAGACTGGGCAAAGAACGTGCGCGCGTGACTGTATTGCTTATGGTCGTAGGCTGACTTGCCTTGGTCGTAAAGATCAGCTTGAGCAGGAGAAGCGCTCGTTGTTGGAGCCGCGCTCTCCAGGGGCTTGGCCGCTGGTTGGGCGGCTGCGGACCAGATGTAGGTGGCGGAGACTTCGGCGCTGGGAGCGTGTCCCTCGGCAGTAGCCATCGCTTTGACCGTCGCACCGCTCGGCAGATCCAAGATCGGCAGGAGGTAGGTGGGCGAGGCCTCGGTGGGCTTGCTGCCGTCCACGGAGTAATGGATGGAGGCATTCGGTGTCGGGTCGGTGAGTCCAATCGCATGTGCTTCGGGATAGGCGCCTCCAGCCAACGAAAATACCGGAGCCGCGGTTGCAGACTTGGAGCCGATGAATCCCATGGCGAGCCAGACGCCAAGACCGGCGACGAGCACTGCGGCAGCGGCGATCCACTTCCATTTCGAGGCCTGCGGTTTGGGCGCTGTTGGGTGGAGTGAATCGCTCCTCTGCGCGGGAAGGTCAACCGGCGCGGGCGTCTGAACTCGTGCGGGCGTGTAGATCGGCACGGGTGTGATTGCGGGTTGTGGAGTGCGCGAGGGTTCGAAATAGGTCGGAGTGGGTTGATAGGCCGGGGTGGGTTGCGCGGACGGCTTGGGCGAAAGGACTTCCGCCAGGGCCTCTGCCACGGCGGCCGCCGAGGCGAAGCGCTGCTCGCGCTCGCGCTCCAGCATGCGCAGCACCAAAGCATCCAACTCCGGGAAGCTCCTCAGTTCCGGGCGCAGTTGGCTGGGCGGGTGGGGATCGGCGAAGAGATGCTGGTGCATCCAGCCTTCGGTGTTATGGGCGTGAAAGGGGGTCTGGCCGGTGAGCATCTCATAGAGAACGCCGCCCAGTGCGTAGAGGTCCGCGCGTCCGTCCAGCTCTTCGGCGGCCATGCCCTTCCATTGCTCCGGGGAGGCGTAGGGCGGGGTGAGCATCAGGCCGTGCGTACGGGCGGTGGTGGTTGCGCCCTCCTTCATGGCGGCAATGCCGAAATCCAGCAGCTTGGGAGTCTCCGGCGCGCCATCTTTTCCAGCGAGCAAGATGTTTTCCGGCTTCACGTCGCGGTGGATGATGCCTTTGGCGTGCGCCGCGCCGAGGCCCAGCGCGATGCCGCGGGCGATGGTCACCGCGCGCTCCACCGGCAGAACGCCGCGGGCGAGCTCATGGCGCAGATCGGGGCCTTCCACGTATTCCATGGCGATGTAGGGCGAACCATCCTCGGCCTGATCGAGATCGACAACTTCGACGATATTGGGGTGGCGCAACTCGATGGCCGCCTGCGCCTCGCGGCGGAAGCGGCGCAGAAAGGCGACATCCTGACTGAGTTCGCTGGAGATGAATTTAAGCGCGCGCAGACGGTCCAGCATGATGTGCTCGGCGAGATAAACCGTCCCCATGCCGCCACGCCCAAGCTGGCGCAGAATGCGGTACTTGCCGCGGATCAACGTCCCTTGCTCCAGCTCCCGCGTCTCAATCAGGATGGCGCCGTCCGTGGGACAGTTGGTGTGTTGGCTTGGGTAGGTTGCTTCGCACAGAGGACAGGTTTTCATCGGTCCGGCGTCTCATTTCTCAAAGCCGAGCGGCATCCCGCTCCATCCGCTTGTTTGCTGTGAATCACTGCGGAAAGAGGAGGCGTTCAACGACCCTTTCTCTGCAAGAAAACCGCAGGATTCGATTCAAAGAATGCTCCCATTGTAGAGCGGTACGGCGAAGGATGGCTACCGTTTTCGCTGGTGCTTCAGAGATGCGGGGCGAAATGCTGGAATGCAGGCACCCACTCCGCTCTAAACAGATAGCGGGAAAACTTGGTAAAGAGTTCAGAAGGGTCCCTGCGGAATCGCAATCGGAGATGGAGTTTTGCAGAGGATTCAGAAGCTCTTGCGAAAGGGCATTTGGAGGGACGAGTTTTGGAGCGTCGGCCGCTGAGGAAATCAACCGCAACTTCACAGTTTCACAGTTTCACATGAAAAAAAGGGGGGGGGTGGGGTTTCGGCGCTTTTTCAGCCCAACCGCATTAGCAATAACCTTTGTTTGCAAGGAGATAGATGAATGGGCCGGCGGGAAAAGCGTGTAAAAAACGTTGATTTTCTATCATTTTCCGGGCCTT
>CAYVGW010000095.1:0-16250 GCA_964450895.1 uncultured Occallatibacter sp.
ATGGCGGCCGAGGACCGGGGCGATCTGGCGCAGGCCGAAGCGCTTCTCTCCAAGCTGCACGCCCAGCATCCCGGCCTCTTTGCCGTGGATGAGTCGCTGGGAGTTCTTTATGCCCAGCGGGGGGATTTCTCCAAGGCGCTGCCGCTGCTGAAGGCGGCGGCGCATGAGCAGAGCTCCAGCGATGCGGCGCACGTCAATCTGGGCGCGGCGCTGTACGCGCTTCATCGCAACGCCGAGGCGATTGCCGAGTTCCAGCGCGCCGTCCAATTGAAGCCATCCAATGAACAGGCGCAGCAGAGCCTGGGGCGCGTGCTGATGGAAGAGCACAGGACGGGCGAGGCGGCAGGGGCTTTGATCGCCGCGCTGCGGCTGACTCCCGGCGACGGCGATCTTCAGTTGGATTGCGTGACCGCGCTGCTGGCCGCCAACCGGCTGGCCGAGGCGCGGAAGATTCTGGCGCAGTATGCCGATGCGGAGCACTCCGCGCGCGCGCAGACGATGCTGGGCGAGGCTGACGAACAGCAGAAGGATTTCGCCAGCGCCGTCACGCATTTTTCGCGCGCCGTGGAGCTTGAGCCGAGCGAGGAGAATGCATGGCAGTTGAGCCTTGAGCTGCTGCGGCATTGGACCTTCGACGGCGCGGCGGTGGAACTGAAGGCGGCCTCCGCCAAGTTCCCGGAGAGCAAGCGGATGCGGTATGGATTGGGCGCGGCTTACTTTGGCGACGCCCAATACCCGCAGGCGATTGCCGTCTTTGCGGACCTTCTGGAGAGCGAGCCGGAGAATGCGATGGTGGCGGAGATGCTGGGCATCTCCTGCAATGCGGTGATGCAGACCAGCAGCCCGCGCTGCGCCGCGCTGGTGGCTTACGCGCAGGCGCATCCGGCCGACGCCAAGGCCGCGACCTATGCGGCTTCCTCGCTGCTGGCGCAGGAAGGGAAAGAGCAGAATAGGGAGTTGGCGCGGAAGCTGCTGGAAGGCGCGCTGGCCGCCGATCCGAATTTGGCGGAGGCGCAGTTTCAGATGGGCGTGATCCTGCAGGACGGCTTGGATTGGAAGGGCAGCATTCCTTATCTGGAGCGCGCCGTGAAGCTCAAGCCGGATTATGCGCAGGCCCACTACCGTCTGGCGCGCGCCTACTGGCGAACGGGCCGCCGGCAGGACGGGCAGGAGCAGATGGATTTGCAAAAGAAGTTCGCCAGCCAGGAAAAGGAAGACCTGGATCAGCGTCTTCGGCAGATCACCCGGTTTGCGGTGGATGTGCATTAACTGCCCGTGGCTAAAGTACGTCTTGTAACAGGGCACGACTTCAGAGGCTGCGGAAAAAGGGCTGAATTTGCGTGAAACCCTCGAAAAACATCCCGCAGGGGCTGAAGCCCATCCTTTATTATCAGCGTCTTGCGGCCCGACTAAAGTCGTGCCCTTATTACAAAACCTGCTTGAATTGGATTTTTCTGCAGCCTCTGAAGCCGTGCCCGTATTACAAAACCTGCTTGAATTGAATTTTTCCGCAGCCTCTGAAGCCGTGCCCTGTTACAAAGCCGATCAAACCCTTACTTTCGCCACAGGCCGTTAAACTTCTACTATTGTTGTCGAGGTTACATATGCCTCCCACCCTAGCCGCAAAAACGCGGCGAGGGTGGGGCGGCCGGCAATACCCCCCCAAAGGACAGGGATGCGCACACTACTTTCAGTTTTAATTTTGACGGCAGCACTCGGAATCTCAGCGCAAGAGCCGGCGGCCAAGGAGGCCGCGCCGGCGCAGAACCAGGCGCGGAAGACGAGCGGGATGGCGAATGCCGGTCCGCAAGAGGCAGGCTTTGATAGCCAGCACCGGCCCATCACCGCCGGGGGCTTTGTGAAGAGCGGGCCGGTCATCTTTCAGGATATTGCGAAGGCCGCGGGGTTGACCCATTGGCGTCATACGGCGGGCACGGTGGAGAAAAAGCTGATTCTGGAGGCCAAAGGACCGGGCGTCTGCCTGCTGGACTATGACAATGACGGCTGGCTGGATATTTATCTGGTGAACGGCTCGACGTATGAGGCCCAGGAGGGCAAAGCCGCCGCGCCGCACGCGGCTCTCTTTCACAACAACCACGATGGCACCTTTACCGACGTGACGGAGAAGGCCGGCGTGGCCAACCAGCGCTGGGGCTTTGGGTGCGCGGTGGGCGATTTCGACAATGACGGCTGGCCGGATCTGTACGTGACCAACTACGGGAAAAACCGCCTCTACCGCAACAATCACGATGGCACCTTTACCGATGTCGCCGAAAAAGCCGGTGTGGCCGCCAGCGCATGGTCCACGGGCGCCACTTTCGGCGACTATGACGGCGATGGGCATCTGGATCTCTTCGTGGACGGGTACGCGCAGATCGATCTGACCCATCCTCCGGTCTCCGGGTCGAAAGAGATCAGTTATGCTTTGTGCCAGTTTCGCGGCGTGCCGACTTTTTGCGGACCACGCGGCCTGAAAGGCGAGCCGTACCATCTCTTTCACAACAACGGCGACGGCAGCTTCACCGACATGGCCAAGAAACTGGGCGTAGACAATGCCCACGGCTACTACGGCCTGGGCGTTCTCTTTGCCGATGTGAACAACGATGGCAAGCCTGACCTGCTGGTGGCCAATGACTCCACGCCCAACTATCTTTTCATCAACAAAGGCGATGGAACTTTCGAGGACGACAGTTATATCAGCGGCTATGCGCTCAACGGGGATGGGCGGGAGGTCGCCAACATGGGCATCGCGGCGGGCGATTATGAGAATAATGGGCATCTTTCCATCGTGAATACGGACTTTGCCGATGATTACAATGTTTTATTCCAGAATGACGGGACGGGATTTTTTACCGACGTGAGTTATCGCGCCGGAATTGCCGCCTCTTCCACGCCTTTTGTCGGTTTTGCCGATGGATTTCTCGATTACGACAACGATGGATGGAAGGATCTGCTGATTATCAACGGCCATGTCTATCCGCAGGCGGATCAGCATCCGGAGTGGGGGCAAAGCTATGCCCAGCGCCCGTTGCTCTACCATAACTTGAAGAACGGCGCATTTGACCTGGTTCCTGCCGTCGAGGGGACGGGGTTGGCCGTGGTGAGCATCGGCCGGGGCGCGGCCTTCGGCGACTTCTTCAACGACGGCAAGATCGACGTGGTCCTCAATAACATGGACGGAGTGCCGGTGCTGCTGCGCAACGTCAATCCGGACCATCATCACTGGGTCGAGTTGAAGCTCATCGGCGGAGCGAAAAGCCCGCGGGACGCGGTGGGCGCCACGGTCTATCTGACGGCGGACGGAATTCGCCAGCGTGGCGACGTGCTGAGCGGCGGCAGCTACCTCTCCTCCAACGATCCGCGTGTTCACTTCGGCCTGGGCGACGCTGATACGATCGATGCGGTGGAGATTCACTGGCCCTCCGGCGCGGTGGAGAAGGTGCTGATTCCCGCCGTGGACCAGATTTACACCATCACGGAAGGCAAGGGCGCGACAAGGGGCAGTTACTGATTCGTCAACGGACTAGAGCAGTTCTCCTGAAGATGTGGAGTACGGCGTGGACCGGGAGGTCCACGCGACAGCCGGCCGGGAGGCCAGCGCTACCCGCTCATGCAGTGATCAGCAATCTGCAAGTTTGAGAAACTCCGGGGCCTTGCGCCGCGTCTATCTGCAAGGGTCTGAATCCGCACGCAACGAGAAAACTATGCGCATCGGCATCACGTGTTATCCCACCTACGGCGGTTCGGGCGTGGTGGCTACGGAGTTGGGGATCGAGTTGGCCGCGCTGGGCCACGAGATTCACTTCATCTCTTATTCCCAGCCCTTCCGGCTGAGCGGACGGGACAGCGGCATTCAGTATCACGAGGTGCCGGTCTCCAGCTATCCGCTCTTCGAGTTTCCGCCGTACGACCTGGCGCTGGCCTCGCGGATGGCGGAGATCGCCGAGCTGTATGCGCTGGATCTGCTGCATGTGCATTACGCGATTCCCCACTCGGTGAGCGCGCTGCTGGCGCGGCAGATGCTGGCCGCGCGGGGCATCCGGCTGCCCTTTGTCACCACGCTGCACGGCACGGACATTACCCTGGTGGGTTTGGACCGCGGCTATCTGCCGATCACCCGCTACGCCATCGCGGAGAGTGACGGGGTGACCAGCATCTCCAATTATCTGCGCGAGGAGACCTTCAAGCACTTCGGCGACTCGCGGCCCATCGAGGTGATTCCGAATTTCGTCAACTGCGACGAGTACCAGCCAGTGAAGGACGAGGCGGCGCGGGCGGAGGCGCGCAAGCGGCTGGCCGCGCCCAATGAGGCGATCCTGATGCATCTCTCCAACTTCAGGCCGGTCAAGCGCGTGCTGGATGTGGTGAAGGTCTTTGCCCAGGTGCAGCGGGAGCTGCCGGCGCAATTGATTCTGGTGGGCGACGGGCCGGAGCGCTCGGCGGCGGAGTGGCTGGCGCACGACCTGGGTATTCACTGCCGCGTTCACTTTCTGGGCAAGCAGGAGAGGGTCAACGAGCTGCTGCCGCTGGCCGATCTGATGGTGATGCCGAGCGAGCTGGAGTCGTTTGGCCTGGCGGCGCTGGAGGCGATGGCCTGCAAGGTGCCGTCGATCGCCACCCGGGTGGGTGGCGTGCCGGAGCTGATCGACGATGGCGTGACGGGGCTGCTCTATCCGGTAGGCGCGGTGGAGGAGATGGCCGCCGGCGCGGTGAGCCTGCTCAAAGACCGCGACCGTCTGGAAGAGATGCGGCTGGCCGGGCGCAAGACGGCGCAGAAGCGCTTCTGCGCGTCGCTGGTGGTGCCGCATTATGTGCGCTATTACGAGTCGGTGTTGGGGAAGGCGGGCTGACGGCAGACGACGTGTCTTCAGCGTGGAGGGTTGCAGTATGTGGATTCGCGACAACATGATGCTCGTTCTTTGACGATTGGGTGCTAATATCTTGTCAACATACATCAAGAAAAGTTTATATTGACAGGCAATATTCTGACGATATAATGCTTATAACGGTTTTAGGAGATCAAGTGAACAAATCTGTTCACTTGAACTGAATGGAGGAAGGAGACCGCCATGGCAACCTGCGCTTTTCCTGATATTGATCCTCGGATCAGACACGTCGGCGTGAGCAAGCTGCGTGATTTGAATGCAACCAAGCTGAGGGAGCAGGAAGACGACACTTTTGTCATCCAGGAAAACGATACTCCCCTCTCGGTGCTCTTTTCGTACAAAAGATACCAGGAGATGAGAGCCGAGATGAATTCGCTGTTGAACATGATCGAGATGCTCACGAACGATACTGAGCGGACTGGATTGCTGGCTGCATTTGAAGACGTTCGTGCTGGGCGTATTCGGACGCTTGACGAGATCGAAGCAGATCTGGAAAAGGAGTAGTCAATGGCCGCAAGTGGAAAGGGAGAGAAGAGCGAACAGACGAAGTCAATCTCTCCTCTTCCTTACACCGTTGAGATGACCGCCACAGCCGAAGGCGTCTATGCGGATTTATATCGCAAATGTAGGACAGCAGAGAAATTAGGGCACTCTGAGAGTGTTCATTGCACGACATTTCACATGGTTCAGGAAGCTGTGAAAAAGATCATCCCCCATGATCCTCTCAACAAGCGTTATGCCCTTCGGGGCCACTTGTCGAACATATTTCGGTTGCGCAAGGGAAGGCTGAGGATCCTTTGGATTGCTTCCTCGGCAATGCGCCGTATTTGCATCCTTTTTATATCGGAAACTCTACGGAAAGATGGAGACCCCAATGACCCGTATGAGGTTTTTCAAGGCCAACTGGAAGCCGGATTCTTCGATCAGGCGTTACAACAGTTGGGCGTAAAACGAACCGGAGTGAAGAGCAAGTAGCCTATCTCTACGCGAAGTCTTCTCGATTCGCGCGCCCTTCGTGACAGCCCTGCCTCCGGCGCGATACTCTTGTAGGATGCGCGCGCGGCGCGCACAAGGAGTAATTCAAAGTTCATGCCTATCCAAGCAACCTCCAAAATCTGGCACAACGGCACTCTGATTCCCTGGGAGCAGGCCAATATCCACGTGATGAGCCACGTGATCCACTACGGCTCCAGCGTCTTTGAGGGGATTCGCGCTTACGGGCAGCCGCACGGCTCGGCCGTCTTCCGGCTTCCGGAGCACATGCAGCGGCTGCTGGACTCGGCCAAGATCTATCGCCTGGAGATTCCTTTCACCCTTGAAGAGCTATGCGCCGGGGTGGTGGATCTGATTGAGGCCAATGGCGTTGCGCCGTGCTATGTCCGGCCCATCGCGCTGCGCGGCTACGGCGAGATCGGCGTCAGCCCCAAAGGCTCGCCGATTGAGGTGTACATCGCCAACTTCCCCTGGGGCAAGTACATTGCCGGCCACGGCGGCGCGGATGTCTGCGTGTCGAGCTGGAACCGGCTGGCTCCGAACACCATGCCGTCGCTGGCCAAGGCGGGCGCCAACTATATGAATTCGCAACTGATCCACATGGAGGCCGAGATCAACGGCTACGCCGAGGGGATCGGACTGGACGTAAACGGCCTGGTCAGCGAAGGTTCCGGCGAGAATATCTTCCTGGTGCGCAACGGGGTGCTCTTTACGCCGCCGCTGGCCAATTCGACACTCTCCGGCATCACCCGCGACTCGGTGCTGACCATCGCCCGCCATCTGGGCTTGACGGTGAAAGAGAAGTCCATTCCGCGTGAACTGCTCTACATCGCCGACGAGGTCTTCTTCACCGGCACGGCGGCGGAGGTTTCGCCGATTCGCTCGATTGACCGCATTGTGATCGGCGACGGCAAACCCGGCGAGATCACCAAGAAAATAGCCGACGAGTTTTTCGGCATTGTGAACGGCCTCAAGCCGGACCGCTTCGGCTGGCTGACGCCGGTCAAGGTGAATGCCAGCGACGCGGCCGGCGCGTAGACGGCTAGACAATCGAAAACGATGAAGCTCTGAGTCTCCCCGCAGGATTGGCGGAGATTCAGAGCTTTTGGCGTTTGATCTTGATTCCGCAAGTAACTCAAGCGTGAGGATAATTATGCCGATAGAGACGAAAGAGAACTGTGAGGCTGAACTGTGCCTCGGGTTGAAGACGCCTCTATGGATAAGCCGTATCAATCGCTGATTGATCCACCGCTTGGCGAGAGCTTGCCGTGGGCTGAGAGTTATGTGGAAGCAAGGTACCTTAGCGCCTGTAACCTGACACGTGGCTGCGTTCTGGGCAAGGAGGTGGCCTGCGGAGATTTCTCCTTTGCCAGCTTGCTGGAACGGATGCCAAAGCTGACGCCGCAGTCAGGGGAGGGGCTTTGGCTGGTTCCATTCAAGGGAATACCCACGACCGATGCCAGCGTTCCGCTGGATTTGATTTACCTGGACACGAAATACCGGGTTCTTGCGGTTGTGGAGCTGTTTCCCACCTACCGGGTCTCGCCTTCGACTCCGCCGGCGGCCAGCGTGCTGGCGCTGCCCACCCACTCGATATTTACTTCGCAGACGCAGGCGGGGGATCAAGTGGCCTTCGGGCTGGCGGAAGAGGTGGAGGAGGAACTGGCGCGGCTTCATGATTCGTGTGCCATGGAATCCGCCGTGCAAGAAAAGCCTGCGCCGCCGGAGGAAGCCCGGACAAGCGCCTCCATCGCGCCCCTGCCGGCATTGAGTGAGCCAGCGAAGGATGAAAACGCGGAGAAAGCTGCCTCTGCGATACCAGCCGAAGCGGCGGTGGCAGCGCAGCCGTGGATTGCTCCGCCCAGCAAGCCAAAGAACTGGCTGATGCGGCTGCTCTCGCCCGATCCTCCGGAGCCGCGAAAGGCCTCGCGTGCGGCGCTGCCCGGTCTGGCTGCCTACTTCTGGGATGGTGGCGCTCCGCGGGCGCACGCGATTCGGGATATCAGCGCGACGGGATTGTATGTGGTGACGGATGAACGCTGGTATCCCGGCACACTGGTCCAGATGACTCTGAAAAAGACAGACGAGCGAAGCGGAAAGATTGAGGCTTCCATCAGCTTGATGGCGCGCGCCAACCGCTGGGGCAACGACGGCGTCGGCCTCGGCTTTGTGGTGCGTGACCCGCGCAAGCCAACCAGCGACGATAGCCAAGCTGTGGAGCGGGCGGAACTGGACCGGTTCCTGGAGCGCTCCCAACAGAAAAGCTGAGAACTTCCAGCAGCCGAGCTATCCGGCCAGAGCCTTCTTCACCAGATCGCTCACGGTGCGGCCTTCGGCGCGCAGGCTCTTGGCTTGCAACTTGGCCTGGACGGCCTTCATCACCAGGCCCATCTCCTTGGGCGTGGGCGCTTTGCCCGCGGCGGCGGCGACTTCCGCGACGGCTTCAGCGACCAGCGCGGCGAGGGCGGTTTCATCGAGAGCCTTGGGCAGGAACTCCTCGATCACCACGATCTCGGCGGCTTCGGCGGCGGCCAGTTCGGGTCGTCCGCCCTTGGTGAACTGGTCGATGGAGTCGCGGCGCTGCTTGATCATCGTGGCCAGCGCCTGCTGCTCCTCGGCGGGCGTGAGCGGGACGCGGGTTTCAATGAACTTGTTTTTGAGGGCGTTCTTGATGAGACGCAGCGTGGTGGTGCGGACGGCGTCGTGGGCCTTCATGGCGGCGGTGATCTGCTGGTTGACCTGGGCTTCGAGGGAGAGTGTCTCGGACATGGGTTCCTTTCTGAACTGCTGATCTAGAGGGTATGATTTCCCTCCCTTTGGAATCGCGTCCAAAGCATTAAGTATCGACTTGTTCCATAACAGAAATCATTTCATCGAATCCGAAACATCGATTTCGAACTCTTGAAGGAACTTAATATGAAGATCCGTTGGAAGCGGAGCCTCGGAAAAGTACTTATTCTCAGAAAACTGGGTATTGACTCGGTGTTGAATCATCAGACCTGCAATGCCGTGTTTTCTGGCCATTGGATCGTGACCGATGGTAATGGACATAGGTTCATATTTCAGCCCTCCGAAAAGTTCCTCCGTTATCCCCGAGGTCTTTTGAGCTAATTTCTGCACGGGAGAACTAAGCGAGCATAGAAGTGGAAAATCCGTATAGAACACAAGTTGGCTAATGTACCCCCACTTTTTGACCATCCCTTCAGTATAGGAAAGGCCTAATGCCTCATAACCCCATTCAAGCATCTCCAGCAGTATTCTGCTTGAATCTGCAGTAGAGGAGAGTGTGTCAAGATACATTGCTCCGGTGTATATCACAAGTGAATCGATCACGAGATTTCCGGCTTTCCCTGAACCAAACGTCACGCCTTTTTCCAGATCGAAGTCCTCAAGCTTTTGCGGAAAAGCGGCGAATTGATACCGCTCGACGATTGGACCAACGCAATCGGCAAGGCGTACCTTACCTCCCATATTGAGTTCATCGATTTCGATGAACGCGATAGCTCTTGCTCTAGGCACTGATGCTAGCCGCATAATCCAATCTCTCCTCCTATTGCTGATTTGTTGCCAGAGTTGCCACACAATATTGAGCTTGGCATCTTGCGCAAATTGTCCATTTTCTCTGCCTTTTGTGGACCCAAAACATAGGCATCTGTTTCAGATCGGCCATCTTGCACTTCTTTCAGTCGAGGCGTACCTGCCGCGAGTGAGTACTTTGCTCTTGCCCAAATCTCCTCATTTTCAAGATCTGCCAAATCTTCTTCAAAGGGTTTGACGGAGAAATTGTCGAGGTCGAGGCCGTCTGCCGTATCAACGAATTCCCGAAAAGTGACAAATCGAACGTCGAGTGCTACATCGAAGGCCTCTGCCAAGCGAAGGAGTGTCTCAATATTCAACTTTCGTTCGCCGGGCCTCTCAATCTCTGAGATTCGAGGCTGAGACATCCCAGCCGCTTGGGCGAGCTGGGGTTGGGTCCACCTGCGGCCTTCTCTAAGGGCGCGACATTGTAAAGGCAAACCAATCCTGATTTGCGACGCGACGAATGCGTGTCGGTACTGCTTATCCTTCAGTTCATTGACTAGAGAAGACTTTGTATTCACTGAGCGATGCCTCCCCGTTTTGGAGTTGCCGTTTTCGTTGTAGGATCGTTTCGAGTGTGCCAGGCGGATCGTATTTCTTCGCGTTGTGGGTGAATCCGATCAGCATTACGAACTCGTCTGGAGAGGCAAAATACCCACCGATGCGATGTGGCACACCGTCACTCTTCCAACGCAATTCATACAGATTCTTCCATGGCTTTCCCGACAATGGCTTGACAGAAGGAGCAACCCAATCTCGAATCTTCACCTGAATTCTCAGAAAAGTATCCAAATCTGCTTTACGAGCAGCAGTTTTAAGACCATTTCGCCATTCCGTGATCGAATGACGTTCTAATGGAGAAACGTACTCGTAAAGCCGCCACTTCATTACACTATCACAAATTATCATATATTTCGTATCCCTCGCGGATTTTTCTGCTTGACGCGTTATACGGTAGAACGTATATTCAATATGGACGGAAGGCGTGGAGCTGGTGGCTCCTAGCGGATTTATACCCGTGAAAATCCTGCCCGGACTGGGGTTCGATTCCTCCGCCTTCCGCCGCATAGCCATTGGAACTCCAAATCGTAGCTTTGTCAAGCATTGCATCTAGCTTATAGTAAAGGTGTTCCTTTTGATGTGATAGCCCTGCCAGATAATCTTATCTACTTTCTAATTTCTTGCGCTTCCTCCACATATTTGGGTTCGTGTAGACTGCATTCCTGAGCAAAGAAGGACTTTACCGATGTTGGGAGTAGATGCAGGGAGTGTGCCAAAACGGGACGAATAGGAGATTTCCACAAAAATAAATCCACAAAAACCACAAAGTTGTGTATTCTGTGATTGACGGTTGGCTGTGGGGAGGCTGGAAGGCTCCTGGGCTGTGACAAACCTGTCCGGCGGGAGGCGCAGCTTCCCCCGCAGGCCCCGTCAGAAATTTGAGGAGAGAGCCATGATTCATAAAACGCGTCTTTTTACACCCGGTCCGACGCCCCTGCTTCCTGCCGCTCAGTTTGCCATGGCGGCGGCTGACATTCATCACCGCACGCCGGAGTTTCGCGCGCTGTTCAGCAAGGTTCTGGCGCAGTTGAAGGTCTTTGTCGGCACGCAGAATGATGTGCTGCTGCTCTCCTGCTCGGGTACGGGCGCGATGGAGGCTTCGGTCTCGAACATCACCTCTCCGGGCGACCGGGTGCTGGTGCTGACGGCGGGCAAGTTCGGCGAGCGCTGGGTGGATCTGGCCAAGGCGTATGGCCTCGCAGTGGATGTGATCGAGAAGCCTTATGGTCAAACTTTTGACCTGGCCGAGGTGAAGGCCGCGCTCAAAGTCGAGCACAAGGCTATCTATATGCAGGCCTCGGAGACTTCGACCGGCGCCAGCCATGACGTGGAAGGCGTGGCCGCGCTGGTCAAGGATACGCCGACGCTGCTGGTGGTGGACGGCATCACCGGCCTGGGCACGCAGGTGATTGACGTGGACGCGTGGGGCGTGGACATTGTGATCGGCGGCTCGCAGAAGGCTGTCATGATTCCGCCGGGGCTGGCGTACCTCAGCGTGAGCGAGAAGGCCTGGAAGGCGATGGAGGGGGCGAAGAATCCGCGCTACTACTTTGATCTGCGCAAGGAGCGCAAGAATCAGGTGAAGGGCGAGACGGCCTTTACGCCGGCGGTGGCGCTGGTGGCCGGGCTGGGCGCGGCGCTGGACTACATTGCCGGACAGGCGGATGGCGACCTGGAGAAGGGCCGCATTGCGCTGATCGACAATGCGCAGGTGAATGCGGCGGCGACGCGGGCGGGGCTGGTGGCGCTGGGCTTCACGCTCTTTGCGCCGGATTCGCCGTCGGCCGCGGCGACCGCGGTGGCCGTGCCGGAGGGGATGGATTCGGGCGTGGTGGTGAAGGCGCTCAAGGCCAAGTTCAGCCTGGTGACGGCCAATGGACAAGGCACCATGCAGGGCAAGATCTTCCGCGTGGCGCATCTGGGCTTCTTTGACCAGTTGGACACGATTGCCTTCATGGGCGCGGCGGAGGTGATTGCCAAGGAGGTGCTGGGGCTGCCGGTGCAGTTTGGCCAGGGCGTGGCGGCGGCGCAGGAAGTGCTTGCCAAGCGCAGTGGTCAGTGATCAGTTTCCCACCCTAGCCGCAAAAACAAAGGCGCGGCGAGGGTGGGGCACCCAGGGTTTGCAGTATCCCAGGTCTCAAAATCGAGACCTGGGGCACCCATCATGATTGGCGGGGAAGAGTAATGGCTGAACTGACTTTCGGGGAGAAGCTGCTGATTGCGCGCAAGCAGCTTGACCTCTATCAATACGAGATGGCCGAGCGGCTGGGGGTTCATGCCAACTCGCTCACCAAATACGAGCGGGGCGAGGGCAAGCCGCACGCGGCGGTGGTGCGCATCTTCGAGATGCTGTGCGAGAAGGAAGGCATCCGCTTTGATGAATATGAAGCAGGGCAAAAGGGCAAAGGAGAGAAAGCAATGAAGATCGTTCTGGCAGAGAAGGTATCTCCGGCGACATTGGCGGTGTTTGCGGCCGAGCCGGGGTGGGAAGTACTGACGCACGACCAACTGCCGGATGGATTGCCGGCGGCCCTTTTTGACGCGGACGCGCTGGTGGTGCGCTCGGCGGTGCAGGCCGACGATACGCTGATGTCGTGCGCGCACAAGCTGCGGGTGATTGGCCGGGCCGGAGTGGGGGTGGACAATATTGACGCCGAGGCGGCGACCAAGCGGGGCATCGTGGTGATGAATACTCCCGGCGCCAATGCGGTGGCCGTGGCCGAGCTGACCATCGGCCTGATGATCGCCCTGGCGCGCAAGCTGCCCATGGCCAACGCGACGATGCACGCTGGCCAGTGGGAGAAGAAGAGCCTGCAAGGTGTCGAACTGCGCGGCAAGACGCTGGGCATTCTTGGCCTGGGGCGGATCGGGCTGGAGGTGGCCAAGCGCGCCAAGGGCTTTGGGCTGGAGGTTCTGGGCACCGACCCGTTTGTTTCGGCGGCCGTGGCGCGGGAGAACGGCATCAAGGTGGTGCCGATTGAAGAGCTTTTCGCCAACTCCGATTATCTGACGCTGCACACCGGCCTGACGCCGCAGATGGTGGGCGTCATCAGCGCCAAGGCGATCGCCGGCATGAAGAAGGGCGTGCGCATCATCAACTGCGCGCGCGGCGAACTGATTGTCGATGCGGCGCTGGTGGAGGCTCTCAAGTCCGGCCAGGTGGCGGGCGCGGCGCTGGATGTCTTTGCCAAGGAGCCGGCCAAAGAGACGCCGTACCACGGCTTGGAGAACGTGATTCTGACGCCGCATATCGCCGGCTCGACCAACGAGGCGCAGGAGGCGGTGGGCATTCAGATTGCGCGGCAGGTGCGCGATTACCTCAAGCTGGGCGTGGTGCAGAATGCGGTGAACCTGCCTTCGCTGAGCCACGAGGAGTACGTGGTTCTGGCGCCCTACGTCAATCTGGCGGGGCGGCTGGGCAGCTTCCTGGCGCAGGCGGGGCTGAGCGGCATCGAGTCGATTCACCTGGTCTATGGCGGCTCGCTGGCCGAGGGTAAGACCGACCTGGTGCGCAACGCGGCCATCGCCGGGCTGTTGGAAGGCTCGGAGAACGTCAACCACATCAACGCCACCCGCGTGGCTAACAGCCGCGGCATCCGCATCCACGAGGAGAAGCAGGCGGAGAACCATCGCGGCGGCGCGGCCAGCTTGCTGACCATCGAACTGCATTCCGGCAAGGCATCGAGCAGCGCCACGGGGACGGTGATTCACGGCGAACAGCCGCGCCTGCTGGCCTTTGACGGCATCGACATCGAGACGCCGCTGGAAGGCAATCTGCTGGTCTGCCGCAACCTGGACGTACCGGGGGTGATCGGCAAGATCGGGTCGATCCTCGGCGAACAAGGCGTGAACATCGCCAACTTTGCCCTGGGCCGCGAGCGGGCGGGACAGAAGCCGGTGAAGGCGCTGGCGCTGGTGCAGGTGGACGCGCCGGTCTCGCATGAGGTGCTGGAGGCGCTGCAAACCATCGAAGCGCTGCTCGAAGCGCGGCTGGTCAAGCTGCCGGAGGCCGAGGCGTAAGCTGTTGGAGCTTTTCGATCCCAGGTCCCAGAAGCGGGACCTGGGGCTCCCGTTTTATTTCCTCTTTGTTTCAAAGAAAAACCACCGCCAACCAGTGGTGGTTTTTCTCTATCCGCAAGTTGCGTCTACTCGACCGGACGAACCTTTCCGTCCTTGAAGCTTTGTTCGATGATCAACTTCAATTGCTCGTCGAGCTTTTCCTTGTTCAGAATCTCAACGCCGATCTGCGTATCGCGAGTTTCTGCCACCGCCATCTTCTGCGTCTGAATTTCTCCCTTTTCGTTCGTTACTTTGCTTTGCAGTGTCAGTGTTTTTCCCTTCAATGCGCTCAGTTGTTCTTGCAGATCGGCCAGTTTTTTCTGCAAATCGTCCATCTCCTGCGAAGAGGATTTGCCGCCCAGCTTGGTTTGCAGTTTGGCCAGCGCCTGATTGACATCTTCCATCTTCTTGGACAGATCGGTGGGAAGCGATGCCTTGTCCGAATCGACCGTGACGTTCACTGTGGCGCCGTTTTCTATCGCCATGGTGGGTTTGCCCGCCCCGTACATCTTTTCGATCTCGGCCGTTACCGCCGGATCGTCCACAATGTAGGATTTTCCGCCCAGCGTAAACCACAGGAAGCTTCCGTGCGCGCTCTTCTGCGCCTTTTCCAACTGCTGCTGACGAGCCTTGTCCCAGTTGCCTAAGAAGGGAAGCTGTTGGCCGTGATTCACTACAAACGCATGGCTCTCTCCACCCGGGTCCTGTGCATAAGAGAAGGAGTAGGATTTGCCTTTGGCTGCCTCTTCACCGGCCTGTAGAGTGATTTCAATCTGCTTGGGTTCGGAGCCGTCCGGCGTACCTGCTGCTGCCGATGGAGCTTGTACCGTGACTTCAGTCTGCGCCGGGACAGTTGAAGTGGAGGTTCCCGCCTGATCCGTTGCTGGCGCTGTGATTACCACTACCTTCTGTTGCAGGTTCTGACCAGCGGCTTGCACGCGGATCGCCGCAGTTGCCGCCAGCAGCGACGCCCCCACCAGCAGGCAGGCGGTCAGCGTGCGCAAACGCCCTCCGGTAAAGGCTTGGCGGAAGTGGGCGTCATTCAAAAGCCGCTCGATGCGGCGCGAGAGATTGCTTGTCTTTGCCATGGCTACTCCTGTAAAGGTTGGGCGCGGCAGGGCCGCGAATTGCAAAAGAACCTGCGCATAGGATGGACCATCGGCCGCTACGCGCATTCCGGCTCGGTCGCTGATCGTCTCGCTCAGGTCAGAGAGTTTGCGTTTCAACCACCAGCCCAGCGGGCTGAACCAGAAGATAGCCGCATGCAATCCGGCAATCGACTGAAGAAAAAAGTCGCGCTGGCGCACATGGGAGTACTCATGGGCCAGCACGATGCGCAGGCGCTCCTCATCCCAGGCGCGGAATTCCGTCGGTAGCAGTACGCCTCCGGCCACCGTCACCGGCGAGTGCACTGCGGAGCTGGCGCGCAGGCGCAGACCGGTGAGTTCGTTTATTCGCTGGAGAGGCAGATGAGCCAGCGGAATCGGCTCCGCCCGCCGCCACATCCGCTGAGCCGCAATCAGCCCCGTCAGCAGCCGCGCCAGCAATCCAGCCAGCACGGCAAAGTACAGCAGCCATGCGATTTGCGCAGGCCGCAAGTTCCAGGCGGGTGCCTTCACGGACGGCGCTGGCAAGGCAGTTTCGGCATTCGGAACTGGAGCCGTTACGGCTATTCGGTTTTCGGAATCAGCCGCAATCCGCTGCTGCCGAGCAGGCTTTTCAATGGCGGCCACCGCAACCGGCGCGGATGTAGCGGCGGATTGCGGCGACTCTCCGCGCTGCATGAACGCTGGCACGGCCACCCTCAGGCCCAGAGGCCAGCGAACCGCCAGCGGCATGGCCACAGAGGCTAGCAACACCAGGCACCACGCCAGCTTTTGCACCAGCACATTCCTCACCTGCAAGAGCGCCAGTCCGCCGCTCACCAGCAGAGCCAGCAACAACGCCCGCAAAGCGGCTTCCAACAAGGCTGGAATCATAGCCCCTCCTCTATCGTTTCGGTGACGTTCGCCACATGACCGGCCTGTTTGCGGGCGGCGTCAATCCGCTCCGCTAGCCGCTTCAGTTCGACCCGGTCCAGCATTTTGGAGTCCACCATGCCCACCAGCAGCGCCTCGACCGAGCCGCCGCAGAACCAATCGACGATGCGCTGCGCCGCCCGCCCCGCCACCC
>CAYVGW010000096.1:0-16173 GCA_964450895.1 uncultured Occallatibacter sp.
TAGAGGAATGACCGCACACGACAGAATTCGGCTTACAGGTCCTTTTGCCGAATGCTTTGGCGCACCACGACAGCCCCGGCCGGGAGAGCATTCCGGCCGGGGCTGGCCATTTTCAGCGATCCGAGACGAAAGCTTTGCCAACAGGCAACCGAAAAGCAACCGGAGGTCCTTCGACTCCGCTACGCTCCGCCCAGGATGACAGAGCATTAAGGGTATCCGCTTCAGATGACAGATTTTTGTTTTGCACTCGTTTCATGCTGATTAATTATGAATCCCATGCAGCAGCAGGCCGAGGGCGGCTCCGCCGAGGATTAGCCAGGTGGCGTTGATTTTGAAGCGCAGCAGCAGGGCAGCGCTCGACAGTCCCAGCGCCCAGGTCCATCCATCCACCAGCGTCACCCGGCCCAGCGTAAGGGCCACGGCGGCCATCAGGGCAACAGCGGCGGCATTGACGCCGTCCAGGAAGGCCCCGGCCAGAGGGGAACTGCGGATGCGGCCCGCCAGCGCGCCCACCAACCCAGCCATGAAAAAGGAGGGCAGAAAGATGGCGGCTGTCGCCAGTACAGCTCCGGCCCAGCCGCGCAGCAGGAAGCCGATGAAGGTGGCCGTGGCAAAGACCGGCCCCGGCGTGAGCTGACCGGCGGTGATGGCGTCGAGCAACTGCGGACTGGAAATCCAATGAAGCCGGTCCACGAGATCGGCTTTGAGAAAGGCGATCAGCACATAGCCGGAGCCGAAGACCACCACTCCCAGCTTGAGGAAGACGAGAAAGATCGACCCCGCGCTGGCGGCAGCAACCGTCGTTCCGCTAAATCCGAACGGTAGACCAGCAAGGTTCAAAGCAGTATGCGGACTTGAACGCCGCCATGCTGTCAGAAGCGCAACCGCGCCCGCGGTGAGCAGCACGGCGAGCGGCGGCGCTCCGGCCAGGGTTGCCGCAAAGCAGGCAAGGCCGCCCAGCGCCAACGGCCAGCGGCGAAAGGCCGTCCGGCCCAGCTTCCAGATGGCTTGCAGGATGATGGCGACCATCACGGGCTTGGCTCCGTAGAGCAGCCCTTGGACTTGGGGCAGACCGCCAAAATGCACATAGGCCCAGGCCAAAGTCAAGGTGGCCAGCGAGGCGGGCAGAATGAAGCAACTACCGGCGAGCAGCAGGCCCAGCCAGGCGGCGCGGCTGTAGCCCAGCGCCATCGCCACTTGGGTTGAGCCGGGACCGGGCAGCAGGTTGCAGGCGCCGACAAGGTCGAGAAACTGGGCGCGGCTCATCCAGCGCCGCCGCTCGACGGCCTCGCGTTGCATCAGGACGATGTGCGCGGCAGGGCCGCCAAAGGCAGTCAGGCCCAGGCGCAGAAAGAGTGAAAAAAGTTCTCTCAAGGAAGTTTTGGCGTTGGGGGACACGGCATCACCCGCGCTGGTACCACTTTTTTTTGCGGCCCATATGAAGGCCGGAGTCGATCAGGACGGCCACCAGCCCGAAGATCATGCAGAGGTCGGTGCGCGCCTGATGCAAGAAGCTCAGCCAGCCGTAATGCGGGAGCTTTTCCAGCGCGAATGGACCCAAGGGCCGGCCTAGCAGGATGGGGATTTTAGTGGTGATCAGAGCCGTGAGGATGACCACGAGCAGGGCCAACGCGGCGTCTCCGGCGTAAAAATTCAACAGGATGAACGCTCCGCCGGTGATTTCGATACCGCCCACCAGCGCGGCCATCGGATGCGGGAAGGGCAGGCCGATGGCCGCAAAGCGTCCCGCGCCGATCTCAGTGGGCCGGACAAACTTGAGAATGCCCTCCAGCAGGAAGACCAGACCCACCATCATCCGGATCAGGATCATGGGAAGAGATTGGCGCACCGATTCCTCCGTCAGTTGGCTTGGCCCGGTTAGCCCCTATGGGTTCGCTTTGACAAGCCCTTCAACCAGAAGCATACCGCAATGGCCAATGAGTTGGGAAAAACGAAAAGATTTTGCGAAGGAAACGGGAAATGCGGGTTTATCCGGAGCCTCTTGCAAAAAACCGTGGCGGCGATCCTTGAGCAGCCAGGATGGATGCCGCAGAGATGCGAAGATAAGGCGTATGCGATTCACTTTTTGGACAGGCAATTTTCCTGTCAAATCGGGGCAATTTGGAGGGGAAAATTTGCTATTTTTCGAGCATAATTGAGTGGTTTTGGCCTTAAACCGTTCGGCGAAGATTTCTACAAGCGAAACATTTGATAGAGCGTATATGAAACAAAAACTGCAAGTTAGCTTCCGCTTCGCGGAAATCGCCAGTTAGCGAGTTGGCGGCTGTGCATCGTATTTGCTAGTTGACGATGCGAGCAGGGCTGCTCCCAACTGCCGATTATAGGTTCAATTATTTTTGCAGTTCTATGCCTCTGTTGATGGGGTCGGCAAGAGGCCATTGGGGGCGGCTAGCAGGCACTCAATCTGACAGGTGAGGGCTTGGGGCTTGGTTGTGGGCGCGTAGCGGCCAACGACGTTACCTTGGCGGTCCACGAGAAATTTGGTGAAGTTCCACTTGATCTTCGCGGAGCCGAGGAAGCCGCGCTTGGCATTTTTCAGGAAGCGGTAGAGGGGGTGGGTTTGAGGTCCGTTGACCTCGATTTTGGCGAAGAGGGGGAAGCTGACGCCGAAATTTTTCTCGCAAAAAGCGCCGATCTCGGTCTCCGAGCCGGATTCCTGCGCGCCGAACTGGTTGCAGGGGAAGCCCAGAACGGTGAATCCGCGCTGCTTGTAGGCGCGGTAAAGCTGCTCCAGGCCGGCGTATTGGGGGGTAAAGCCGCATTGGCTGGCGGTGTTGACGATCAGCAGAACCTGTCCTTGATAGCGGTCCAAGCCGGTTTCTGTGCCGTCCAGCAGCGGGGCGGAAAACCGATAAATCGCATTCTTGGAAAATTTCATTGGGAAAAAGCCTCCATCTGGTTGGATGCCCTGTTGGCATGTTCCGCGTCTAAATAACATCTTGCGCTCGCCGGCGGGAGGAAAATACCTCCCAACCCGCTGGAGTCCGTTAGACTGAGGAAGGGTTCCTAATCGAATCCAGCCCGAGACCGAAGGCAGCAAGCGCGGCAGGGAATTTTGGGAAAGACGTGATTTCCGAGCCGATTCGCAGCCCGGTGGTTTGGGCAGGGTGGGCGCGTTCCAATATAATCAATCTTTCCTGTAGCAGGATCAGATTTTAAGCAGTGAGGGTGCCGATATTCTTCCCGTGAAGCTGAACTATGGACCGCACCAGAATTTTTGCTCGCCGCATGGCTCCAGCCCGGTGAAGAGACAGCGCACCTGCATCTGCCGCATGGCGCGGACCATGAACCGTCTGACGCGTCTCGTACTGTGGGCCGCTCTGGCGCTGACGGCAGGCACCGCTGTGGCCCAGCAGTCGGAAACAATTGATTCGATTCGGGTGATCGGCAACCGGCGCATTCCCAAAGAGACCGTGCTGGCTCGTCTTTTCACCCATGTTGGCGATACCTATGACCCGATCTCCATCGAGCGCGATTTCAACTCGCTGTGGAATACCTCGTACTTCGACAATCTGCGGATCGAACGCGAGGATACCGAGAAGGGCATCATCCTGAACGTTTTTGTGGTGGAGAAGCCGACTATTCGCGAGATCAACTACAAGGGCAACAACTCCGTTTCGACCTCGGATATTCTGGACCGCTTCAAAAAGGAGAAGGTTGGCCTGTCGGTGGAGAGCCAGTACAACCCGGCCAAGATCAAGCGGGCGGAGACGGTGATCAAGGAGCTTCTCTCCGAGCACGGGCATCAGTTTGCCACCATCAAGACCGAAGTGAAGACGATTCCCCCGGCGAGCGTGCAGATCAACTTCAACATCAAGGAAGGCCCCACGGTCAAGGTGGGCCAGATCCGGTTTACCGGCAATGAGCACATCAGCTCGCTGATTCTGCGCCGCTCGATGAAGAACCTGAAGCCCATCGGCATTCCCTATTCGATCATCTTCGAGAATCTTTTTTCGCAGACTTTTGACGCCACCAAGCTGGAGGAAGACTCCGAGCGGGTGCGCTTTGCTTATCGCGACCGGGGCTACTACAACGCGGCGATCGAGGAGCCCAAGACGCAGATTCGCGACGAGGGCGGCCTGAACTTTTTCACCTTCCGGCCCAACAAGGGCAAGCGGATCGACATTCTGATGCCGATTGAAGAGGGTGAGCGCTACCGTCTGGGCAGCATCACCTTTACCGGCAACAAGGCAGTGAAGAACGAGAAGGCGCTGCGCTCGACCTTTGCGGTAAAGGACGGCGACTGGTTCAACGCCACGCTGGTCGGCAAGGGCCTGGAGAACCTGAAGAAGGCTTACGGGCAGATGGGCTACATCAACTTCGGCGCGATTCCCAAGCCTACCTACGACGAAGAGAAGAAGACTGTCTCGATGGTCATCGACATCGATGAAGGCAAGCCCTTCTACGTCTCGCGCATCGAGTTCCAGGGCAACGTGATCACCCGCGACAAGGTCATTCGCCGCGAGTTGATGCTGGAGGAGGGACAGGTCTACAACTCCAATCTGTGGGAGTACAGCCTGCTGCGCCTCAACCAGCTCGAGTACTTCGAGCCGCTGAAGGTGGATCAGGACTCCGAGGCCCACCAGGACGCCGAGGCGGGCACGGTGGACCTGCTGCTGAAAGTGAAAGAGAAGGGCAAGAACTCGATTGGCCTGAACGGCGGCATGAGCGGCCAGTCGGGAGCGTTTCTGGGCGTGAACTACCAGACTAACAACTTCCTTGGCCTGGGCGAAACGCTCAGCCTGCAAGGCAACCTGGGCAGCATCAGCCGCCAGTTCACTTTTGGTTTCACGCAGCCCTATGTGCATAACCGCCCGCTGAACGTGGGCTTCCAGATTTACAACAGCAAGCAGGACTTCAACGCCGCCAAGAACTACCAGGCGCAGACCGGCCAATCGACCAACCTGACGCAGGCGCAGCAATCGCTGGTGCAGAATTACAACCAGGGATCGGACGGACTGACCTTCTCGCTGCAGTATCCGCTCAAGCGCCACGCCTTCCAGCGCGTGGGCTTTACGTATTCGCTGAGCAAGTCGACGATTACCGCCTTCAGCACCGCCTCGCAGACCTTCTTTCAGACCATTGCCTTCCGCTCTGGCGTGCAAGGCTCCGATGCGCTGGCCGGCATCGTCAACAGCATGGCTTCGTTCACGTACACCTACAACACCATCAACAACCCCATGCGCCCGCGCACCGGCAAGGAGTATACAGCGGCCTTGCAGGTGGCCGGCATCTGGGGCAACGTGCGTTATTTCGAGCCGATGGTGGCCTATAAGCAGTTCCGGCCGATGCACTACCTGATTCCCTCGGCCACCGGGCGCAATGTGCTGGGCATAAGGGCGCAGTTGGGTTACATTCAAGGCATAGGCAGCTCCGTGGCGCCGCCCAATAACCGCTTCTATGACGGCGGCGAGGCCGAGTTGCGCGGCTTCGATATTCGTTCCGCCACGCCTTACGGCTATGTTCCCACCCGCGTCAATGTGCAATTGACCAATCCGGACGGCAGTTGCGTACCGCGCGACCCCACGCAGCCGGAGTTGAACCAGTGCATTCAGGTGCCGCTGCCGATCTACGGAATTGCCTCGATCGGCGGCGATACGAATTTCATCGCCAACGCCGAGTACCGCATTCCCATCGCCGGCCCGGTCACCTTTGCCTTCTTTGACGATTTCGGCATCGACGCCGCTCTCAACAAGAGCCAGTTGAAGCAGAGTCCGGAGGGATTCGCCTCGCTGACCGCGCCGCTTTACGGCTGCCCGGTATGGAATAACGGCGCCTGCCAGGGCGGCATTCCCGGCTCGCAGGTCGGCTTCCTGCAGAACATTCATCCCATCTCCGGAACCAACTTCGTGCCGCGCATGTCCACCGGCGTGGAGCTTTCGGTGATTATGCCGGTGATTAACGCGCCCTTCCGCTTCTTCTGGGCCTACAACCCGCTGCGGCTCAACGAACAGCCCTATTGCAACCTGGGACTGGGCAGCAACAAGGACAGTTGCTCGGGCGAGCTGATCACCCGCAGCATGTTCCCCACCGGCGGCGCCGGCGACTACACCTATGCCGAAACCAGCGCTGCCTACGGAGCGCGGGATGTCTTCCGCGAGCCGCGCAAAACCTTCCGCTTTACAGTCTCCACCACTTTCTAATCCATCCGCTTCGCGGCGTTCTCAGAGGGGTATGGGCTTCGGCTCGTACCCCTCAGTGATTTTCTCCTGCGCAATTGGACCATGGTCTTCCCTCCATCTGCTATCGTTTCAAGTATCGGGTGACCTATCCTATGCGCTGTACGTTTCCTTTGCCGATGCGCCCTTCTTCGCACTTTTTCCATCGCCGTCCAGGCCTGTTGGCTCTAGCCTTCTGCCTTCCGCTCTGCGCAACGGGCCAGCAGAAGCCGGCCCCGTCCGCGCAGCCCTCTACCGCCGCCGCGCAACCTCCCGCCAAAGCTGCCGTGCAGCCCGCGGATTACTCGAAGGAGGCGCTGGTCTGGGACAAGCTCTACACCCGCATCCGCGAGGAGGCCGACGGCACCGGCACGCGAGAAACCACCGCCCGCGTCCGCATTCTGGCTGACGCCGGCGTCAAAGAGATGGCCGTGCTTACCTTCACCTACACGGCGATGAACGAGCAGATGGAGATCGTATCCGTCCGCGTCCTCAAGCCGGATGGAAGCGTGGTGGTCACGCCTGCGTACAACGTCCAGGACTTGCCTGCGGACGTCACCCGCAGCGCGCCCATGTACTCCGACATTCATCAGAAACACGTGGCCGTCAAAGGCCTCGGCGTCGGCGACACGCTCGAGTATCAGGCCACTCTGCGCACCCTCAAGCCGGAGGTTCCCGGCCACTTTTGGCTGGAATACTCCTTTGAAAAGGATGCAATCTCGCTCGATGAGCAGCTAGACCTGGACCTGCCCGCCGAGAAAGCGGTGACCGTGGCCAGCGCCGATCTTCAACCCACCGTCACAGCCGCCCAGGGCCGCAAGCTCTACCACTGGGCCAGCTCCAATCTCGCCCGCCCCGACCCCGACGCGCCGTCCAAGTCCACCAAGCACTGGAAGCCCTCGGTGCAGGTGACCACTTTTAGCAGTTGGGAGCAGGTGGGCGCCTGGTACGCATCCTTGCAGCGCGACTCCCTCGCCGTCAGCCCGGCGATCCAGGCCAAGGCCGACGCGCTGACCAAAGGGCTCAAAACCAACGACGAAAAGCTGCGGGCGATCTTCAATGAAGTGGCGCTGCACATCCACTACGTTGGCCTGGAGTTCGGCATCGGCCGCTACCAGCCCCATCCGGCGGACGATGTGCTCTCCAACGAATACGGCGACTGCAAGGACAAGCACACGCTGCTGGCCGCGCTGCTCAAGGCCGCCGGGATCGAGGCCTGGCCGGTGCTGATCTCCGGCAGCGGCCGCGAACTGGACGCCGCCACCCCCTCGCCGGCGCAGTTCAGCCACGTCATCACGCTGGTCTCCCTGGACGGCAAGCTGCTGTGGATGGACTCGACCGAGGAGGTTGCGCCGGTGGGCGTGCTGATGGCCACGTTGCGCGACAAGCAAGCTCTTGCCATTCCCGCCGCCAAGCCGGCCTATTTGGAGCACACCCCGGTCGGCCTGCCCTTTCCGCAAACGATTCATCTTCAGGCGACGGGCTCGCTCACCGACCAGGGCCTCTTCACCGGCCACATCGCCCAGACCATGGCCGGCGATATTGAGTTGATCTTCCGCGCCGGCTTCCGCATGGTGCCGCAGTCGCAATGGAAGGAGTTCATTCAGCAGGTTTCCGGCTCGCAGGGCTACGCCGGAGAGGTCTCCAATCCGCAGGTCTCCGCCGTCGAGCAGATCGGCCAGCCCTTTACCTTTTCCTACGACTACACGCGGGAAAAATACTATCAGTGGAATGACAAGGACACCACGCACTGGATTTCGCCGCCGGTTCCGGGAATGGGGTTGGAACTGGCGCCGGGCATCAAGGATAAGAAGCCGGCCGACGAGCTTTTTCTCGGCGCCATCGGCGAGACCGCTTACCACGCGGAGATGCAACTGCCCAAGGGCTGGACGATGACTCCGCCGCAGAATGTCGATCTGCACGAAGATTGGCTCGAATATCACGCCGCCTACAGCGTGAAAGATGGTGTTTATACGGCAGACAGGGTGACGCGCATCAAGAAGACCAAGTTGCCCCTCGATGACTGGGAGAAATACCTGACCTTCCGCCGCGCCATGTATGAGGATTGGAACCGGCAGACGCTAATCTCGCCGCCTGGCGGGGAACTCGCGCAACAGATGCAAGATAGGGTGATTGCAGCCTTGCCGGAGGCGCAAAGGAAGCAGGCGGAAGAGATGCGCACGGCCTTGCAGCCGGTGCGCGACGCCGTGGCGATTCTAGCCGCCGATTCTCCCGCCAGCGCAGCGGATCTGGCCAAGGCGGCGGAGCTGAGCCGCAAGGGCGTGGAGGCCATAGAGGCCATTACGCTCATCCAGCTCCAAGACGATCCGCAATCGCTGTACTGGGCCATGCCGCTCAACTACGCCTGGACGGTGCGCGGCTGGGCGGCGCTGGAAGCCAAGGATCTGCCTACGGCGGAGAGCTATCTGCGCGCTGCTTGGAAGCTGGGCCAGGATAGAATGAGCGGATATCTGCTCGGCCAGTTGCTGGTGGCAAAGGGGGACAAGACCGCCGCCGCCCATCAATATGAGCTGGCCAGGATGAGTAACGCCTATTACCAGAACCAATCTTTTTATCCCGGCTACGACGTGCAGGACAAGATTGCCAACAGTTATGAAGAACTGACCGGCAAGGAGCTAGCGGCCACCGCATTGAACAATGGCCGCTATAACGGCAGCCTGCTAGCTGAACTGGACAAAGAGACCATCCTCCACGGCTTTATCCCCACCAGCAAGTACACCGGGGAGGTATTCTTTGCCGTGGCCTACGAGGCGGGCAAGCCGCCTAAAGCCTATCTTCTCGAAGGCGAAAAGAAGTTCGCACCGCTGGGCGGCACGCTGGAGGCGCGCAAGCTGGGCGGGTTGCTGCCATCCGGTTCCAAGGCGCGGCTGCTGCGCGAGGTGCGTATGATGTGCTCCGAGTGGGGCGGCGGTTGCGACGCCTACCTGCTGCTGCCTTCCGCGATACACATACCCGGCTCTTCTTTTACCGTGAAGGCAATCCAGGCTGCGCCGAATCAAACCAAGACAATCCAACTAAAGGTGAGTCCGCTCGCAGTGCAGCATCCATGAAGTTCAGAAAATGAAGTCATACGTTCTTGTTGCCAGAAAGTTGATGGTATGCCATACTTTTCACGAGGTGGCAGAAAGTGGTGGAAACGGTAGTTCTTGGAGAAAGTGGCAGAATCGTCCTGCCCGCGGCAATTCGTAGAGAACTGGGCTTAAAGGCCGGAGTCCGCCTGACCGTCATCAGCGATCAAGGCGAAATCCGCATTTTAAGCAGAAAAATGGCGCTGGCAAGCATCCGTGCGGGAATCATCAAGCAACGCGGAAGCCTCGACGGAATTCTGGACGAATTTCTGGCGGAGAAGCACGAGGAAGCCGCACGTGAATAGAATTGTTCTGGATTCTGCAGCCGTTCTGGCGATGGTTCAGGGTGAGCCGGGCGGCGAACGTGTGGAAGCGCTGCTGGACAAGCTGGAGATTGGCTCTGATCTTCAGGTTTTTATCAGCTCGGTGAACTGGTGCGAGGTACTGACACGTATGCAGAGAGACTATCCGGCAATGACGGCGCGTGAACTGATGACGGCGCTGACCAGCATTGAACTGGTTCCATTTGATAAGACAGCAGCTGAAGTTGCGGCAAGTTATGCTCTTGTCAGCCAAGCGCTTTCGTTAGGGGACCGGGCCTGTCTGGCGCTGGCCAAGATCAATCAGGCATCTGCCTGGACTGCGGATCGGATTTTGACCCAATTCGATCTGGATGTCCCCATCGAGTTGATTCGCAACTGAACGGCATAGTATTTACGCGCTGGCCGTCCGCACCCGTAGCGCCGCCACCTCGCGGCGGAGGGCGTCGATCTTTTCCAGCAATTCGGCGTGGTGTTTGTCGGCCGTCGAGGGGTCGAAGGCCTCCACGTAAAAAGTGCCGTTCGGCTCCAGCTCGCAGCGCCGCACCTGATGCAGGCTCTCGAAGCCCTGGCGATGAATGACGGCAAGCAGCTCCTCGCGGGTGAGTGACTCGCGGTTGAGCGCCTTCTGGTCAATTTGCCCATTGCGCACCAGCAGCGTGGCGCGGCCCTCGAGCGCGCGCGTGAGCCGCCGCGAGCGGAAGAGCACCCGCACCACCAGCCAGTTGATGGCCAGCAGGCTGAAGGCGCCGATTACCCCGCCGGTGACCGAGTTATCGTCGCCGATGATGGCGTTTTGCACGGTGTTGGAGAGCGAAAGCAGCACCACCAGGTCGAAGGGATTGAGCTGCGCCAGCTCCCGCTTGCCGAAGAGGCGCAACAGCAGCACCAGAACCAGGTAGACAATCACCGGGCGCAGCAGCTTCTCCAGGATCGGAAGCGGCATCGTAAACATATGGTCGAAGATCAGTGAATGCGGCATGAAAAAAGGATAGAGCATTTTTCTTGGTGATGCCGATTGAGCAGGTATCCCACCCTAGCTGCAAAATCAAGGACGCGGCGAGGGTGGGGCACCCAGGACTTTGCACCATCAAGGAAAATACTCTACCGCTTCTTTTCCATGCGCAGGGTTATATCCACGGTATGCGTGTCTTTGTTCAGATGCTGGGCAAACATCAGGTCGGCGTTGATCATGGTGCGGGCCAGCGGGCTTTTTTTCGGCAGATTGGCGTAGTAGCCGCGCATTGCGCTTTCATTGAAGACTGCGCCGGCGGGCATCTTCCAGGCGGCCAGCATCGCCGCGCGCAGGTCGTCGGCGCCGTTCTGAATCGTCAGTTTTCCCATGGTGTACACCGGGCCGGGATCGACCGTCACCGTAAAGCTGACCGTCCCCTTGCCGCGGTCATAGCTGGGCGTGGGATGCACCGCCGCCTCCATATAACCCTTGCCATGGTACTGCCGCTCAAGATATTCCCAGTTGTTGCGCACATAAGTAGCGACGGCAAAAACACCGGCGGGAATCTTCGCCTGCTTGTCAAATTCGGCTTGCGTGAGCAGCAGACCAGGCGCCAGCCGTATGCCGGCCAGCTTATAACGCATCCCCGGTGTGGCCGTAACCTGAAAAGGAATATAGATCGCCTCCGGCGCAACCACCGGATCGCCCTGCGAGGACACGTGAATTTCGGCCTCCAGATTGCCATTGTCGCGATAAGAATCGCTCAGGGCGCTTTCGATCTCGGCAGGGCTTCCTTCCACGCTATAGGCGGCGCCTTTCAGGACGGCCAAAGCCCCGGCGGTTTCCGGGTCCGTCGGCGCCGATGCGCCCAGGATGTGAATCTCGCCCAGCAGCACCTTGGGCTGGGTAATGGCATAGTTCATGGCTGTGACCTGAAAGAGCTTCTGATCGGTGTAGGGCGAGGCGGTTACTGTCGCCTGAATGCCTTTGGCGGCCAGCATCTCGCCCAGCGCCTTGCGCACCTGTTCCGTCAGCCCGCCGTCAAAGGGAACCTTGCCGTGAAAGAGCGGAAGCCGGGCCTGGAGCGCCGCGTCCAACTCCTTGCCGGGAGCGAGCGGCAGGTTTTCCAGGCGTATTGGATACAGCGCCGTCGAGGGAGCCAGATTGAAGACCAGAGCGCCGCCGCTGTAGGTAAAGCTGGCGGAGGCGAAAAGACCGGTGTCCAGCAGCTTCTGCGAATGGGCTTTGACGGTGGAATAGACGATCGGCGTGCCCAGCTTCAACCCTACGCCGTCCAGCAATTCCTGGTCGGTATAGCCGGGAGCGCCCTTGAAAAGGATCGATTTCGGAGTAAAGGTCTGCTGCGCGTTGGGGATAGGTTTCTTCTTTGGGGCGGCGGGCAGGATCGAGGAAACCAGAATGAGAGCGGTCAGGAGCAGGATGGACTTGCGGGTCATGGTAGGTCAAGAGTAGCAAAGCGGCGGCCTGCACGGAAAGCGCAAGGATTTAGAGCGCTCGAATAAGCCCAAAAACGGCAGTTGAAGCGCGGTTAAAACTGCCAACTGGCTCAAACGAAGGGATTGCGCACGTTGATGATTTCACTATTTTGGTGAAGTGCGGAGCAGCATCGAATTCCACCCGATCACTCTTTGGCCGTTCTCCAAAGATTTCTACAAGTGAGGCATTCGATAGAGCGTATGCGAAACAAAAGCAGCAAGTTAGCTTCCGCTTCGCGGAAATAGCGAGTTAGCGGGTTGGCGGCAGTTCATCGTAATTTGCAAGTTGACGAGGCGAAGATGGCTGCTTCTAACTGCGGTTTATAGGATAAGTAATCAACATGGCTAACAGCCTGTGGTGAAAATCGGAAATGCCGAAAAATCATCCCTCAGGGGCTAAAGCCCGCATTTATTTTGAGCCACTTACGGCACGACTAAAGTCGTGCCCTTTCAAAACAGGAGTTTCACCACGGGCTGCAAAGCGCGGGCGAGGTCGCCCACGCGACAGATGGCCGGGGGGGCGGCGCGGCAATCCGGCCATTCTATGGGGCCAGCGGCGCTTTTGTGAAGTGGAGGATGCAGTTCACGTCATGGGTTTGCTGGTCGGCGCGAACATCGTAAGTAATCTTGACGCCGGCCAACGACCGCATCAGAACCGGATCTTCTTTCTGTGCCTTGACAATGAAGGCGGCGACATAGCTAGCATCGAAGGGATCGCCGGGGAGCATCTGCCAGACGCGCATCAGGTGGCTGCGCAGTTCGTCGCTGACGCCATCGAATTTGACGAAGGCCATATGGTAGACCGGACCGGGATTGATCTCCACGGTGTAATTGACGGCGCCGGAGGCCTCGTCGAACTGGGGATGCGGAGTGAGCTGGCAATCCAAATGGCCGGCGGCTTTGTAGCGGGACGAAATCATGAACCAGGTTGAACGGAGAGTTTGCCCTTTCGCCGCAAGATGGGCATTCGGCCCCAGGATTTTGTCGATCTCTGTTGGCGTAACCAGCGCGTCTGCCGGCAGATGGACAGAACCCAGCTTATAAAGACGCCCCTCATCAACGGTTACCGAGAAGGGAAGGGCGATGGCATCGGGTGTGGCGATAGGAAAGCCGGAGCGGACGGCATGAACCTTGACGGCGGCATAGCCTTCGTCTCTGTAGAACAATTCGAAGGCGTGCTCCAGATTGGTCTCTGTATTGTCCGTGTCGAATGCGCTTCCAGCCTCGTGGTCGGCAACGTGCTTGACCTGGGCTTGCAGTGCGTCAGAAACGCCTTCCAGATGGATCGCTCCCACGCGTACCGGCGGCGCGGTGATGGAAAAACTGACGGTGGTAACCTTGTGCAGCTTGGGATCCATGTAGGTTGCGGCCTCAACGGTGGCGTGAAAGCCTTTGGCGGTAAGCATCTCCTCGAGCGCCTGGCGAACCTGTTCCATTAGCCCGCCCTCGCCCGGAACCTTGCCGTGATAGAGCGGGAAGCGGTCGTGGAGCGCGGCGTCCAGTTCCTTGCCCGGCGTGAGCGGCAGGTTCTCCAGGTGAATGGCATAAAGCGTAGAGGAGGGAACCAGCGTGTAGACGAGATCCACCCCGTCGAATTTGAAGCTGAGAGTGTCGAAGAGACCGGTGTCGATCAGCTTTTGGGAGTGGTCCTTCATCTCGGTAAAGGCCAGGACCGTGCCCTGTTTCAACCCCGCGGCGGCTAGCAACTCCTGATCGGAATACTCCGGGGCGCCTTTGAATTGAATGGATTTGGGCACAAACTTCTGTTGGGCGGGGAGCGTGCCGTTCAAGAGAAGGATAAAGGCTGCAAAGGACAGAATGATCTTGCGCATCATGGTAGGACAAGAGTAGCAAAGCAGCGGCCCGCGCGGAAAGCACAAGAGTACTTCGGTTCGCAAACCGTTCTTTCGGCGGCGATTTCTTCCTCTTGAACGCCGATGAGTACACCATGGAGGTTCGCCATGGCGCAGATCCGTAATTCACTGGTACTGAGTATGGCGCTGCTGGCTTGGACAGTCGCAGGCGCGGCCGGAGTTCCACAGCAGCGCGGACCGATAGCGGTGAGCGGCGTCTATTCGGTCACCTTCCATCTAAATTTGGCCACGACGCTGCCGGCGGGGAGCATTCTCATCTGTCGGGTGCGGCTGGCCCCAATTCCCGGCGGGATCGAGCTGCAGAGTGCGCCGCTCGGCGCGACGCCGATGGCGGCAGGGCAGGTTTCCGTGACCGGCTCGACGACGACGTGCGCGACTGAGATTCCCTTCTCCTGGACGTTAACCAGCCCGCCAGGCGGAGTGGAGTTGTACTACGAGATCGACGCAGTGAGCCTCCAGGGAGCCGCGCCAACATTGCTCCGGAGCAGCGCGCAGCGGCAGCTCAGCACGGCCTTTCCCGCGGCGGGGGGCGGCGCCAATCTCAGTATGAGCCTGATCTTTTGAGCGAAAATTGCGTTTCTTGCGCGTACGGTGTACAGAGGGCGGCCTGGTGCGTTATTCTGAGCCTTAGCCCATGATCTTTTCCCGCGATTACATCGGGTATTTAGCCCGCCGAAGTGTCAAGCACCTCATCGACTCCAAGATGATCACAACCAGCGACTTGAAAGCGACCGAAGCGCGCGTCGCCGAGGGGCTGGTCGAGGAATTGTCGCTGGAAGACCGCATCAACGAGGAGGTCCGGGTGATTCTGGACGCCTACTCCGAGGAGATGCGCAAGCATGGCGCGCAGTATGCCGAGATGTTCAAAAAGGTGAAGACTGAGCTGACCAAGAAGTACAAGGCGGTGCTATGAGGATCAGCCCCGACAAGCTCAACAAGCTGGCCCACACCGTGGCCGACACGCTGGCCGAGATCGACGAGGTCGGCTTTCTGGAGGACCGCAACACCATCCGCCAGGAGGCGCGCAAGGCGCTCACCACGCTGCTCGCCCAGGAGGCGGGGATCGACCAGGCCGCCCGCCACAAGATCGCCAATCAGAAGAAGATCATCCAGGAAGGCTCGCAGGAGTGGGAGATCCTCTACCGCAAGTACTACAACGACGAAGTGCGCAAGCTGGGAATTTGATTATCAACCGTCCGGCATGAAGTCTAAAGTGAAGTACGGGCAGGTACTTGGAAAATGGCGGATTCCAGGAAGAAACCAATTCTCAAGTTAAACAAAATAAAGGCAGCACGCAAAACATCTGCTTCCAATTTTGCGGGCCGGCAACGCCAGTGGGATTCTAAACCCACGCCCGGACAAAGATTCTTTGAGATTGCATTCACAGTCTCCCTCGTTCTGATCGGTCTCTTTATCGTTTTTACGCTCGGAGCGTTTCTCTTGCGGCCCTGATCGGATCCGTCGGAAATTCCCGGATGTAGAGAATTTTGAGGACCAATTTCCAACTTGCTGGTTTGAAGAAGTGGTAGACTGAAATCCACCAAGCGGAACGGGAGGACGGTTCGATGGCTGCATCCAAAATCTTCGACATTATGACCGATTCCTTCTTCGATGGGATCACCGGGGCTGCGCTCTTCGGCAAGCTACGGATTCCGGGTTCGCCGACGGTACTGGTGGATACACGCTCACCCGAGGAGGCGTGTCCCGAATACGACGCTCTGCTGAATGCGATGAAGCCTAGATCGGGGAGTAAAGGTTCAAGGATGAAAAGCAAGGGTCTGGATGGCCAAACAGCGAGTTTCTCTCATTCCAAGTCCTGAACAACTCCAGCGGTACCAAGCAGTCAATCCAGAGTTGCCTGCCCTTGTCTTCCAAGCCAAGGATCGTCAGCTTCATCGTGAATTTGTCTATGCGGCGCTGGCACTCGGAGTGGCCGCTTTGGCGTTGATTCTGGTGCTTGGCGGGTTTGTCTATCTTGTGATGCAGGGCCATCCGACTGAAGCCAAAATCCTGCTTGGCGCTGGAGTTCTGGGGCTGATTGCCAGCTTTATCCGCGCCCGCCTGCGTTCGTAGGGTTACGAGGAAAAGGACCGGTATTTTCGCCGCGCCCTTTGCCACCGCCCGTTTTTTTGTTAGAGTAGAAAGAGCGGCTGGAGACGGCTGCTCCCTGCAAGTGTGGCGCTATCGTCTAGGGGTTAGGACGTGAGATTCTCAATCTTAAAACCCGGGTTCGATTCCCGGTAGCGCTACCAAAACATTC
>CAYVGW010000097.1:0-1208 GCA_964450895.1 uncultured Occallatibacter sp.
GGCGGGCAGACGGGCGATACGGGGTGGTTTACTTCGGCGGATGGGAATACGACTGTTGCCGAGATCGAGGGCTGCGTGCTGCCGGTGCAAGGCGTGCGGGCGCACAAGGCTCTGCTGAAGGAACCGCTGGCCGTGGGCGATCATGTCCGCACCGTCGTCGATGCCGAGCGGCGCAACGCGATTCGCCGCAATCACACCGGTACGCATCTGCTGCACGCGGCGCTCCGGCAGGTTCTGGGGACGCATGTGAAGCAGGCGGGTTCGTCGGTGCATCCGGAGCGGCTGCGCTTTGATTTTTCGCACTTTGCGCAGGTGGCCGACGAGGAGCTGGCCGAGATCGAAACGATTGTCAACGCGCAAGTTCTGGCCAACACGGCTGTCGATACGTTTGAGGATGTGGAGATCGACCGGGCCGTCAATGAATTTCACGCCATGGCGCTCTTCGGCGAGAAGTACGGCGACAAGGTGCGGGTGATCAAGGTGGGCGACTTCTCGACCGAGCTGTGCGGCGGCACGCATACGCGGGCTACGGGCGAGATCGGCCTGGTGAAGATTTTGAGCGAGGGGTCCGTATCTTCCGGCGTCCGGCGGCTGGAGGCCATCACCGGCTTCGGCTCGCTGGCCGAGTTCCGGCGGGGCTTTGAGGTGGCGCAGATTGCGGCGCAACTGGTTCCCTCGGTGGAGAATCTGCCGGAGGCCTTCCGGGGCAAGCTGGCCGCGCAGGAGGACGAACTGAAGCGGCTGCGGCGCGAGTTGGAAGAGGCGCGGATGAAGTCGGCTGCCGGGGCGCTGGACGAGGCGCTGGGCAAGGCCGTCGAGGTCAAGGGCGTGAAGCTGGTCACGCTGCGGGCCGATGCGCTGGAACGCGGGCAGTTGCGGACGCTGGTGGACAATCTGAAGCAGAAGCTGGGCGAAGGCGTGGTGGTGCTGGCCTCGGCGCAACCGGAGGGCAAGGTCGCGCTGATCGCCGGAGTGACCGGGGGGCTGACCAAGCGGATTCAGGCGGGGAAGCTGGTGGGCGCGGTGGCCAAACTCGTCGGCGGGGCTGGCGGCGGCAAGCCCGATATTGCCGAGGCCGGCGGGAAAGATCAGGCGCAGATCGACGGGGCGCTGAGTGCTGCGGCGGGGATTGTTGGGGAGTTGCTGGGCTGATGCTGGTTCGTGGTCTCCCACCCTAGCCGCAAAAACAAAAACGCGGCGAGGGTGGG
>CAYVGW010000097.1:1308-16087 GCA_964450895.1 uncultured Occallatibacter sp.
TGGTCTCCCAGGTCCGAAAATCCGGACCTGGGGCACCCGCTGCGGCGGGGATTGTCGGGGAACTGCTTGGGTGAGTGCGGGTTGAGGTTCGTGGTCTCCCACCCTAGCCGCAAAAACAACGACGCGGCGAGGGTGGGGCACCCAGAGTTTATGGTCTCCCAGGTCCGAAAATCCGGACCTGGGGCACCCGCTACATTCATGCGGCGCTACATTCATGCGGCGCTACATTCATGCAAAAAAGCTGCCTCCGATGCGGGGGGCAGCTTTTTTGGCTTTGTTTCGCAGTTACTCCGTCGGCTTGATGTTGAAGGAGTAGGAGACGCCGAAGGAGAAGATGGGGTAAACCGTGTATGGATTCAGGTCGCTTCTCCACTTGGTGAGCTGGAGATTCAGGTTATTTTGCGCCGTGGGGTCGGTGGCCATATTCACGCAGTTCAAGCCATTTTTGTCGCAAGCCCAGCCTTGCAGTTGAAATGTATTGATGGTGGGCGCGCCGGTGAAGGCTACGCCAATCTCAAACGGGAAGGTGAGATGCGAGAAGAGCTGATCCTGGTGTCTGCGGGGGATCACGTTGCCCCATCCAGTGGTCAGCGTAAAGGCCTGTTTGCGGGTGTTCAGACCCAGGTTGCCGTTCACCTGGAAGGGATCTGCCGTTTGTGTTGCCGCATCTGGATAATAATCAAATCCATTCAGAGAAAAGGAAGTTCCAGGCTGGGGAGTGGCCGTGGCCGTGATGCCGTTCTGGTTATAGAAGAGCATTCCTGGGCTGACGCGCAGGCCATGATTCGGGAAGGGGAAGATGTCCAGCGAGACGCCCGCCGTGGCCATATTCACCTTGCCGGTCAAGTCGAAGCCGTTGGTGGAGAGATTGCTGCGGGTGTAGTTGAAGTAGTTGCCGGAGGCGCGCAGGTTCAGATAGCGGTTGAGGTTGGTGGAGGCCTGCATGTTGACGCCCATCAGCGACATTCCGCCGCCAAAGGCGATGGAGGAGAAGGGTTTGAGGTGAACTTCTTCCTTTTTGGTTTTCTTGGCGGTTTTCTTGGCGGCGGCCTGGTTTTGCGCCGTTTGGGCAGCGGTAGGTTTGGCGGCGGGCTTAGGGGTTGCAGGCGTGCTGGGCGACTGGGCGGGAAGGGCCGAAGCCGCGGCGAGAATCAGAATAGATAACAAAACGGGGGTATATTTCACGTGCGCGTCCTCCAAAAAACGTACAACCGGGCAAAAGCTGAGTTGAGTTCATAGTGTGCGAACCCGGGAAAGCGTTACAAACGAGCCATCAGCCGTTGCGATTGCCGCTTTGACAGCAGCATTGCAAGGAATGTTAGCACGAGTTGAGCATCGAAAAATGCTCAACTTCATATTTTATTTGAAATCATTCTGAAATGGCAGAGTACCGGCGGGCGCGGCGCCTTCGCGGATTCAAAAGGCAGGAGGCGCGCGAAAGATGAGCGCCGTCCCTACGGGACTCCGGAGGTTTTGTTGGTTGCGCCCACCCAGCGCTGAAGCGCTGGGCTAATCACCATTGCGCCTACGGCGCGGGCGGATTGCGCCTACGGCGCGGGGCAGTTTGCGTTTAGAGCGCGGGCGAATTGCGGCAATGGCGCGGGCGGATTGCGGCAATGGCGCAGGCGAATTGCGGCAATAGCGCGGGCGGATTACGCTTACTTGTTTTCATTGCCAATGAGGCGGAAGGTGATGGTTCCCCAGAAGGAGCGGGCGCGCATCTGCACGGGCAGGTGGCGGTCATCGTCGGTGTACCAGATCCAGATATTGCCGCGATTTTTGACGACGCCGCTCGATGCGGTGGGCTGGACGCGGATGGTTTTGAAGACGCCGAGCGGGGTTTTGATCTCCTCGCGGCCCTCGATCTTCATGGTCACCGGCACAATGTGCATGGCGTCAAAGACGGGAATCACGAAGTTGTGTCCCAGGGCGATGGGCTGGGAGGCGGCGTAGAAGACGCCAGAAAGCAGATCTGTTACGCAGCCTGGGACGGACGATTCGACGTGCTTGGTCTGCCCGGTAACCAGATTTTTTTCGTTGAGGATGGAGCGGCCCTGGGTGTAGTCGAGGTGGAGGGTGGAGGTCATCTGGCGGCGGCCCTCGACGGTCTGCTTGTTGAAGTCATCGGTGCAGCCGAGGTCGCGATCAAAGCTGGACTGGAAGCGGTCGCTGAGGTGATAGACGAGATTGATGGCGCCGCTGGAGTCTGCGCTGACGGTGAGGTTCTCGCGCGGGCCGTCGGCTTCAAAGCGGACCACGGCTATTCCCGCGGGGAAGACGCGCCAATCGACCTCGTAGGTGAGGGTCTGCTTGGCTGGAAAGCTGAATCCGGGGCGGGGCGGAGCAAGCGGGGGCGTCTGCTGGGCGTGAGCGACTGCGGCCAAAGCGAGTGCGCCAAGAATGGCTGATGCAATTATGCGCGTCTTCACGGGCGGGAGTAGCTCCTTTAATCGTGACGAACTCAATGGACGCTTGCGTCCGGCTAGCCGCTCATTGCGACAGAATACCCCATGCAGCCAGCAGCGGCCGCAGAAGGAGAAGGCAGAGATAAAGCAGCACAGCCCCCATTCCTGCATTGTACTCGCGGTGCTGGAGATAGAGCTTGAAAGAAAATGCGCCGGGGGCGCCATTCGTGGTGGTTTGACGCGCCGGGGTGAGCCGGGGGATCAGCCGGGGCGCCTGCCGGCAATAGTCGTCAAAGCCGGGAAAGGCGGCGCGCAGAAAGCGCTCCTCGCTGGCGATCACCGGCACGTAGATTACGGCGAAGCCCACGGCGAGCACCAGCGCCACGGACCAACTGAGCAGGGCGACGGCAAAGCCCGCAGCGATCAGAATCGAGCCAAGGTAAAGCGGGTTGCGGGTGTAGGCGTAGGGGCCGGTCACGGTCAGCTCGCGGTTTTTCTTCACGTAACCGGAGGCGTAAGCGCGCAGCCAGACTCCGGGCAGAACCAGCGCCAGACTCCAGGCCACGGCGGCGGGATGAGGCGCGCGGCGGAGCAGTTCAAAGAGATAAAGCGCGCCGGCCAGAAAGCCCAAAGGCACGCGGATGCGGCGGGCGATCTTCTGCCAGCGGGCGATCCAGTCGGGTTGTGTCGAGGCGGGCTGGGTCATGAGCTGGTCAGGGATGCGGCTCTGAATAAACAAAACGTTTCACGTGTTGAAAGCAAAATCAGCAAGTTAGCTTCCGCTTCGCGGAAATAGCGAGTTAGCGAGTTGGCGGTAGTTCATCCGATCCGCAATTCGCCGTGTGAGTCGCTCTTTCAGGATAAAGCAAAGCCCCGGCGGCGCGCAGAACTTCTTCCGGCTGGATGGTGAGCAGGCCGGCCTCCGGCGCTTCGTAGCGCGCGTGGTCGCGGCGGCTCAGCGGGCTGCGCAGGACGGTGAAGCGCGTTCCGAAGGGGCCGTTGCGGCTGGGGTCGGTGGGTCCATAGACGCCGACCACGGGCACCCCCAGCGCGCAGGCCAGATGCAGCGGGCCGGTGTCTCCGGCGACGGCCAGACGCACGCGGCGGGTGAGGGCGATCAGTTGCGCCAGCGAACAGGTGAGCGCCGTGGCCGCGCCGCCGGTCTGGCGAACGATGACCTCGGCCAGCGGTTCCTCACCGGGTCCGGCATTGATGAGCACACGGCAGCCCAGTTTGATCAGTCCCTGCGCGACGGCAGCGTAGCGCTCGACCGGCCAGCGCTTGGCGCCCCAGCCCGCGCCGGGGTTGATGAGCACGGCGAGCGGGCTGCCATTGGGCAGGATGGTCTTGGCCCAGGCTTCGGCGATGGGATCGACGGGCAGCCAAGGCAGGACGTGCTGGAGTTTGTCTCCGGCGATGGCCGAGGCCAACTCCAAATCCTGCTCGATCACGTGCGCGCCGTGGGTGGCTACGCGCTGGGAGAAGAGCCAGCGCGCCGGGCGCTCGCGGGGATTCTCTTCGCCGATCAGGCGGGGGCAACCTGCGAGGCTGGCAATCAGAGCCGAGCGCAATGAACCTTGCAGATCGATCACGGCGTCGTATTGGCCGCCGCGCAGAGCCGCGCGCAGGGCCATGAATTCGGCGCGGGCCTGGCGGCTGAAGGGAGCCTTGCGCCATGCTTTTGTGGCGGCGAAGTGGACGTGATCGACCAAGGGCTGCGTAGGATGGTTTGGGACGGGCGTGGATTCAGCGGCCAGCAGCGCCCGCCAGCGCGGCTCGACGGCCCAGTCGATCATCCAGTCGGGATGAGCGATGCGCAGCGCCGTCACCGCCGGCAGCGCGTGCAGAATGTCGCCCATGGCGCCGAGCCGAACCACGAGCAAGCGAAAATTGGAGTGCGTCCGCAAGCTCTGATTTTCTCACAAGGATGGAACTTGCGGGCGATGCGCCCGCTTGCTCGCAGGGCAATCGCATTTGGATTGAAATTTGTCGCTTTGAAAGGGCACGGCTTTAGCCGTGCCGCAAAGTAGGCAGAAAATTCTGGGCTTTAGCCCCTGAGGGATGGTTTGTGAAGCTAAAACCTTCCCTCAGGGGCTAAAGCCGGTGCATTTTTCCCCTCGCAATCGGCACGGCTGAAGCCGTGCCCTTTCAAAACCGATCATTCTCTAGATTCCAAATCCAAATGCGATTGCCCTGCGCTTGCTCGCGGTCGTTCAAATGCAGCCCAGTCGCCTCAACAGGCGATGGCCTCGGCGAAGGTTTAAGATGAAACTACTGAGTGGACGGTGAATAAATCATGCTCACGACGGAAGAACTCATTCGGCTGATGAACGATCTGGAATCGGATCGCGTGGAGCGCACCGTTTCCACAGACAATACCGACAAGTTTTCTCAAGCTGTCTGCGCCTTTGCCAACGATCTTCCGAACCATCGCCAGCCGGGGTATCTTCTTATTGGCGTGACTGATAAAGGAGAGGTCGCCGGAATCGAGGTCAGCGACCGCCTGCTTCAAAATCTGGCCGGATTGCGGTCGGATGGAAACATTCAGCCTCTTCCGGCCATTGCGGTTGTGAAATATAGCCTGCCGGGCGGCGATGTGGCGGTCGTGGAAGTGCGGCCCTCCGACCTGCCGCCGGTTCGCTTCCAAGGGCGGGTTTGGATTCGCGTGGGACCGCGCAAGGCCACGGCCAGCGAGCAGGAAGAGCGCATTCTCTCCGAGCGCCGCGCGGGGCGTATGCTCTCCACGGATGCGATGCCCTTGCCGGATGCAAAGCTCTCCGATCTCTCCTTGGCGCTCTTTGCTGCTTACCGTCAGACGGCGATCTCTCCGGAGGTGATCGAGAGTAACAATCGCACCATCGAGGAACAGCTTGCCTCGCTGCGCTTCTTCGATCTGGACCGGAGCTGCCCCACGGTTGCAGGAATCCTCCTGTTCGGCAAGAACCCCCGCCACTTTCTTCCCGGCGCCTATGTTCAGTATCTCAAGCTCAAAGGAAGCTCTTTGATTGAATTGCCGGAAGATCAGGCGGAGATATTTGGAGATTTGCCCAGTCTGCTGCGGGAGCTGGATTTGCGGACCAGGGTCAATATACATACCACGCTTGGACCCGTTTCCCTGCTGCGCGAAAAGACCATCTCAAACTATCCCGAAGCAGCCGTCCGGGAGTTGATTCTCAATGCGGTTCTCCATCGGGATTATCTCTCCAACACCCCCGTCCGTTTTTATTGGTACGCGGACAGGATCGAGATGCAGAACCCTGGGGGACTTTTCGGCGAAGTCACACTCGAGAGCCTGACGGGAAGGACGAGCTACCGCAATCCAGTCATTGCCGAGGCGATGAAGACCCTGGGATATATCAATCGTTACGGACGGGGGATTCAGCGCGCCATCGACACGCTTGCAGCCAATGGAAATCCTCCACCCGTCTTCGATGCTGATGAGCGGGTCTTCCAGGCCGTCATTCGCGGAAGAGAGATTCAGCCTGCGTCCGTCTAGTGTTTAGATGGGTTGAATTGGTAATTCAGCCAGGATTTGCGCGGACGAGGACGTCCGCGCTACAGCCGGCCGGGAAGCCGGCGCTACAACATTCACCTTCATGAGTTTCGAGATCAATCCAGCCGGGTGAGGAAGGCTTTGCCTTCGGCGGGGCGGAGTTTGCGGGCGATGCGCTCGGCCTGCTCGCGGTCGTCGCCCTCGGGGCGGATGCGCACCCAATAACTGTCTTCGCCGGGAAATTCGATCACTTTGGCGGCGGGAAACTTGCGCTCCAGTTGCGCCTTGAGCTTGTTGGCCTTGCGCTGGCTGGTGAAGGCGCCGATCTGCACGCACCAGCGGCCGCCGGTGTCGATGGGCTTGGGCGCGCGATAGACCTCCAGGCGCACCTCTGCGGTGCCCATGCGATAAATGCCGGTAGCCTTGGCCGAGGCGATGGTCAGGTCGAGGATGCGTCCCTCGACAAACGGGCCGCGGTCGGTGATGCGCATGGGGCTGGACTGGCTGGTGGTCAGGTTGGTCACGACAATCAGCGAACCCATCGGCAGGGTGCGATGGGCGGCGGTCAGGGTGTGGTCGCTGAAGAGCTGGCCGTTGGCGGATGCGCGCCCCTTGGCCGCGGTGTACCAGGTGGCCAGGCCCTCCTCGGTCAAAATGGGCTGGTGGGTCTTGATGAAGTCCAGGTCGTCGGCGCTGACGCCTCCGGGCGGCGCGGGAGTGGGCGCGATGCGCGCGGGCGAGAGCTTGCTTTTCGGCGCGGAAGGGTTCTGCGCCGAGTGCTGGGGATGAACCGGCGGCGGGGCGGCCTGCGGAGCGGGGAGAGGTTCAACGTTCACATGATGGCCGCAGCCGGAGGCAAGCCCAAGCAGGAGGACAAGAAGAGGGAGAAAAGCCCATTTGCATCGCATCTGATGCTGAGAAAGGCCAGGGAAATCATATAGCGGGTTAGCCACTGCTTCGCGGTGATGGCGAGTTAGCGAGTTAGCGGGTTGCATGGCCAGCGTAACTTGGCTTGGCGCTGCGGAGTGCTGCTTTTGGATAAGGCTGGTTGAGGTTCGCGGACTCCCACCCATTTCGCAAGTCAAAACGCAGATCCTTCGACTGCGCTCAGGACGAAATGGATGGGGCACCCAGCTTTTTGGGGTGGTGGGCAAAAAGACTGCTTGGCGCCCTGTATCCCGCTTTGGGGATCTGGGGATCCACGAACCTAATCCAGCACCGTTCATCAGGAGCGCGGCTCCCGGCCCTTTTCAAAGCGGTCGGCCAGATCGCGCAGCTTGTCGGAGACGGTGCGCAGGGCGGTGATGGATTCCTTGCGGACCTGCGGAACCACGGCGTCGTTGACGTAGGCGATGGTGTGGCGCAACTCCATTTCGATCAGTTCGACGGCTTCTTCAATGCGCGCGCCCACGCCGCCGAAGGGAGGGCCGGGAGGAGGATAGGAACTCATAAAGCACCTCGTTGGAGGGAGCTATTGGAAGCGGCCTCTTCCTCAGTCTGCGATGCGCGGAGGAGCGCGTCAATCACGGAAAGCCGGAAGGTGCCGCAATCGTCAATACGGGAAGGGAATTTCCCGCTATTACGCTCTCTCCCTTTTTTGAGGTTCTGCGCACCTTTATGAAAAATCGGCGTCTGATTGGTTAATCTGAAGGGATGACGGCTCCACGAATGAAGATTGCCGCCGGTCAAACCATTCTGACGCTGTTGGCGATTGCATGGCTCTTTGCGGCGCAGGCGGCGAGGGCCGGCGCGGAGATTTCCGACCCGCTGCCCGACGCTCCGCAACCGCAAAGCTCCGCGCCCTGCCCGCCTGCTCAGCCCGGAGCGCCGGTCATTCCATGCCCTCCGCCGCCGAAGAACTGGTTTGAGCGCTTTTTGACTGGCCCCGAAGTGAAGCCGCTGACGCGCTCCGAGAAGGCGCGGCTGGCGGCGCGCAATGTGCTGGACGCTTTCAACGCCCTCACCATTGTGGGCACATCGGCGATTGCCGTCGGCTTTGACGCTCACTCGCCCTACGGCCCCGGCATGAAAGGCCTGATCCGCAATGTGGGCGTGAGCTATGCGCAGGATATGACCGGCGAATTTTTTGGCACATTTCTGATTTCGTCGATCGATCATCAGGACCCGCACTACCACAGAATGCCCAATGCATCCATTCCCCGCCGGGTTGGAAACGCCATCGAGCAGGTGGTTTGGACGCGGGGCGACAACGGCCGGGAGATGGTGAACTACGCAGACCTGGTGGGCTTTGCCATCGACGACGAGATAGGCAATCTCTACGTGCCCGGCCAGCGGACGAATCTTCCCTCCAGCGCCGAGCGCTACGGGATCGGCCTGGCCACCGCGCCCATCGATAACTTCATCACCGAGTTCCTGCCGGACGTGGCCAAGCGCATCCATGTCCGCGTGGTTTTGATTCAGCGCATCATCAACCGGGTGGCTCGGACCGATGCGGCGGGGCAGTGAAAGGCGCGAGCGCGGCTTCGGCCTTGACCGCAGGCAAAGCGGAAAACACGCCATCCTCCCGGGTATCCCGCAAACAAGTCCATTATTTTTCTTGAGTTTACGGGAGGAGTGTTGCCGTAAAATCGTCAGGACAAAGGAGTTATCCGCAAAATACTCCAAACAAATGAATTATGTTCAAGATGGCAGAAATAGCTACCTCTGAACAAGCGGATTTCACAGCGCCCCGGGGCGCAATCCTGACGTGCATCCTTTCCCCGGTCTCCGCTGCGCTCCCCCCCGTGGCAATTTTCGCTTCACCCCTTCGGGGTGAAAATTCGTTTGACTCCTTTCTTGCCGGCGCAACTTTATAGCCTTCAGAAAGATGCTCGAACGCCAATCGTTCCTTGCCGGCGAAACGCGCAACGGCAAGCCGGCCTACCCCTCCAGATGATTGTGCGGCAAAGTGGGGAAATAATCTGCGCGCAAGCGCCTACCCCGTGTTGAAGCGCGGGGCTCATCACCACTGCACCCATGGCGCGGAACCATCCGCAGTGTTTACACCACATGGATTGGGAATGCTCAATACAGTGCGGAGTGAAAGATGTCAGCGTCTGCCTGGGACGGCTCACGCCATGCGATTGCGCCGCCAGACGGTGGCGTCAAAGCGGTGGTGGCAGTCGTAGCCTTCGGCGTAGTAGAGGTCGATGGCCTCTGAATTGGCTTCGGTGACGGTGAGGGAGATTTCGGCTGCGCCCTGGCGCAGAAAGCAGGAGGCGGCCAGATTCAGCAGATTGCGGGCCAGACCGCGGCGGCGGAAAGCGGGATGGACGCACAGTTGGGTGATATGGCCGCTCTGCGGGCTGACCCGCGAGCCGAGCACCAGCGCCACCATCTCCCGCGTGAGGCGGTCGATGACCACGTGCGAGACGGACGGGGCGAAGACGCCGCAGCCGGAGAAGCGGACGATGTTGTTGAGAAAGCGCGTCGAGCCGTGGAGCGTGTTGTACTGGTCGTTGACCACGCTGTCGGGATGGCCGTTGTAGGCCTTGAAGATAAGCTGCGCGGCGGCGTTCAGATCCTCGTCGCGCCAGGGACGCAGCTCCAGCCGGACCGACAGATGGACGCGGGGCGGGAGGAAGTAGTCGTTCAGCTTGCGAACCATGAAGAGCCGGCGGTAGACCTGAAAGCCCGCGTCCTGGAAGACGCCGGCGTGGGAGCCGGAGGGGTGCAGCAGCAGTTGCGATTCGATGCGCTCCACCTGCGGCGAATTCACCATCAGTTCCAGCAGGTGCGTGAGCAGCGTCTCCTCAATCTCGTGCGCGGAAGTGCCGTCGGCGCGCAGGCCGGGCAGCGCAAAGGCGTCGCCGATGACGGCCTTGGTCTCCTCGTAGACACAGAAGACGTAGCCGATGACCTGGCCAGCCTCCAAGGCTGTGTAGCCGGGCAATGTGTGGCCATCCAGATACTGCATCAGCAGCTTGATCGATGCGCTGTAGTTCCAGTGCAGCCGTTCGAGCCACAGCGCGCCCTCGGCCTCCAGCACAGGAAGCAGCACCGGCGCGGAGAAGTGCCGCAGGTCGAGGATCTCGATGGACGCGCTGGAAGTCATGGTTTTCTAAGTGGTCAGTGATCAGTGGTCAGTGGTCAGTGATCAGTGGTCAGTGGTCAGTGATCAGTGGTCAGTGGTCAGTGATCAGTGGTCAGTGGTCAGTGGTCAGTGATCAGTGGTCAGTGGTCAGTGGTCAGTGATCGTGTTTGGTGGTTTTGAGCGATTCCAGCATCCCGTAGAGCATTTTCCCGATTTCGTGCGATAGAGATTCTGCCTCTTCCAACAATTTCGCATCTCCCATCTTTAGCGCACGAGCGATTTCGAGGTGAGTTTGTAATTCAAAATTAGAACCGCGCGCTATCCCAATAAAATTCTTGAACTCGCCGGTACTTTGCCTACCCTGTCCTTCTGCGATATTACTCGGAATCGAGACCGCCGCACGCCGAATCTGGCTGGTAAGACCGTAAACCTCTTCACGAGGAAAGTCCTTGGTCAGACGGTAAATCACTATAGCTAGTTGCATCGCGCGCTGCCAAACGATCAAATCCCGAAATGATTGCACCATAAGGCACCTTTCAACTTCTCACGTAAGGTTTTCGTCCACTGACCACTGACCACTGATCACTGATCACTGACCACTGACTTGCTGCCAACCATATAAACCTCCAGCCCCTGTTCGGGCCATGTGAAGAGCAGTTCGTAGTGGCGATCCTTGAGCAGCACATCCAGGTCGGCCTGGGTGTGCGGGTCTGCGCCACGCCCCGACACGCGGATCACCAGAACGTGCTGTTCAGCCGGCACGCCGGTCTGCTGGTAGTTGACCACCTCTTGATTGCGATAGAAGGAGAGGCCGTACTCGACGTCGCGGCGGACGCGGAAGACCGCCACCGTCTGCTCGCCGGGAGCCACGGCGGCGATCTGATCGGCCAGCGGACGGGCAGAGTACGTGCGGTCCAGCAGGTGAATCACCCGCTTGCTCTGCTCGAAGTCCGGAATGCCGAAGACCGGGCCGACGCCAAAGAGGAAGAAGAGCAGAACCACCAGCACGCCGGAGGTGACCAGCCGCAGCTTGTCCAAGCCATAGCCTTTGACGGCCACCAGGATCAACAGCGCCGCGCCAAGGGAGGCGACAAAGGCCACCAGAAGCCGGGGCCAGGGTGGCATCAGCGCGCCATGCGCCACAATCCAGGGCAGCAGCAGAGCGGCCATGGTCATGACGCCGCAGAGAGCCGCATGGCCCAACAGCACCCAGCGGTTCAGGCCGTTTTGGCGGCGGCGGAAGAGATAGTCGCCGGTGAGGATGGTGATGGGCGGAATCGAGGGCAGGATGTACCCCGGCAGCTTGGATTGAGAGAGCGAGAAAAAGACGATCGGAACCACTGCCCAGATGACCAGGAACTCCGGAAAGGCGTCGCCGGGGCGTCCTGCGCAAAGCGTGCAATTGGAGAAGTGGCGGGCCTTCCATTCGCAGACCGAGGTATGGACACCGTCGATGAAGGCCCGCACCGCGATCACCGTCCAGGGCATGACGGCTAGAATCACCACCACCCCGTAGTACCAGAAGGGATGCTGATGCTCGTAGCGGTTGGTGGCGAAGCGCTCCAGGTTGTGCTCGAGGAAAAACTCTCGGAAGAAGGTAGGATTCTTGTACTGGACGGCGATGAACCAGGGCAGCACAATGGCGAAGTAGAGCAGCGCTCCGGGCCACCAGAAGGAGCGGCGCAGGATGGACCACTCGCGGCGCAGTCCAGCGAAGGCCGCGACGATCACGATGGCCAGAAAGGGCGCCACCGGCCCTTTGGCCAGCGTGGCCACGCCGGTAAAGAAGTAGATGTCAAAGAGCCAGAACTTGGAGTCGGTCTCATACCAGGCATACCAGCCGAGCAGGCCGATGGCCAAGGGCGCGGCCATCTGCATATCAGTGGAGGCGCCGCGGGCAAAGCCCATGATGCCCGCGCAGGCCACGGTGATCAGCGCCGCGTCCAGGTGGCCGCCGGGGCGGAAGCGCCGCATATGCAGGTAGATGAGCGCCACCATGATGAAAGCGAAGCTGGCCGAGGGCAGGCGCGCCACCCAATCATGCACGCCGAAGTCCTGAAAGACGAACATCGCGCGCCAGTAGTAGAGGGCGGGCTTTTCCAGCCAGGGCTGGCCGTAGAGGTACGGAGTGACGCAGGCGGCCAGCTCCTGCTTCAGGGTGTGAGCCGCATCGAAGCGGTCCAGCATCTCGTGGGCGATCTGCGCATAGCGTGGTTCATCCGCGCCCACCAAGCCCAGACCAGCGCCGCCGGTCCACGGAGTCTGCCCATAAAAGAGGAAAAAAACGGTAAAAGCGAGAAAAACAGCGACTTCGGCGGCGGTGGCCCCGGAGGGTAACCGGCGGCGCCATCCCGGGCGCGGTTTTGAAGCGGATGATTCCTGTGATGTTTCCACTTCCAGTGTTTCTCCAACAAATGTGGGCGAGGACGTCCACATGACAGCCGGTCTGGAGACCGGCGCTACATTTTCAGTGCGCGGACACGCCAAACCGCCGCGCGCATGGTCAGGGTCAAGGCTAACAGATTCGGGGCGCAGGATGGAACCCGATAAATTTCTCCTCGATCCCGGCGCGGCTACTCGACTTGCGCGGTTGGCTCGGCGGCGGACAGCGGCTCGGCAGGCGTCTTGTGCCGCTTGCGCTGGCGGCTCATCAGCTCATCAATGCGCGCTTGGAAGCGCCCCGAGCGGTCGGCCAGAAAGCTCAATTCCGGCACGTGGCGCACGCCCATCCGCTCCTTGAGTTCGTAGCGGATGAAGCCTTTGGCCGCCTCCAGGCCGGCGACGGTCTCTTCTTCGGCCTTCTCGATGTCCTTGACGGCGCTATCGACGGCTACGTAGACCCGCGCCGACTTGGCGCCGGGATTCAGCGCCACCTCGGTCACGTAGCAGAGGTTGATGCGCGGATCGACCAGCTCGCCCTCAATCAGCACGCCGATCTCCTCGCGCAGCGTCTCCGCCACACGGTCCTGATGGTGCTTGCGCGCTCTGTGTTCGGGCATGAGACCCTCCTTGTACCGGCCAAAATTCAGCATAGCAGAGACGCGGCGCGCGGCATGAATCCGGGCCAGCGCTACAAGACGAAATTGCGCCGCAAGTCAGGACGCGAAGAGAAATGCGTCTCATTTTGATTGCGTTTGCGAAACCCGGCAGGCTTTCCGGCGCATCGCGGCGGAGATAGTGCGCGGTTTTCCTCAGATTCACCAAAATACTCGTGCCTTAAGGTATTCATTCCCTGCAATTTTCATCGTTCTGTCTTAAAATGAGTCAAGCATACTGGCCGAAATGGGATTGGTTGAGCAGCGGTCTGCGTTCGTAGGACTGGAATTTGCAATCCATTGCAGTCCACAGCAAGACTGGCCGGCAATCACTCTTCTTCGCTCAATCGCGGGAGAAGGCGGAGTATGTGCATTGATTTGCGTCGCTTTGGTTCCTCATTGCGTTTCTCTAGTAAAAGTTCTGTCCTGTATGCGAGGTTCAGGCATGAGCAGTCTAGCGATCCATGGGCAACCCGTTCTCCTCTTCGCCGAGGAGTGCGAGCACCCCGCCAATCACGAGGAGAATCCGGTCTCCGTTCTCCATGTCCGCCTTGCCTTGGGAGAGCTGCTGGTGGTGGTCGATGGCGGCGCGGGCAGCCGGGAAGGCGCGCTGGCCTCGCGGATGGCGGTAGAGCATTTTTACGCGCATCTGTCCGGCTTGCCGCTCGGCTTTCCGGTCGACAACGCGATCCGGGATGCCGCGGCGCGCGCCAATGCGGGCATTCTGGCGGCTGCCTCCGCCCCCGATTTCTCCTTGCAAGGAATGCGCGCCAGCGTGGTGGCCGCCCTCTTGCAGCAGGATGGTGACATCACCCGAGCCTGGATCGGCCATATGGGCGACTGCCGCGCCTATCTGTTGCGCGCCGGACGCATGCACCGGCTGACCGTTGATCACACCGTCGTGCAGGAGCTGCTGGACCGCGAAATGATCACGGCCTCCGAGGCATGGAACCATCCTCAAGCCATGGTCGTGACCCGCAGCTTGGGCCAGCGTCTCGCCGTGGAGATTGAACTCGAAGAGATTCCGCTCGCCGTGGGCGATACGCTGCTGCTCTGCTCGGGCGGCCTTTGGAGGCCTGTTCCGGAGAAGGAGATTCAGGCGGCGGCAGAGAGCGAGACGGCGGAAGCGGCTGCTCACAATCTGCTGGCGCTGGCTCTGTCTGCCGACGGGAAAAAGAGTGTCGGCCTTGAGATTGCGCGGATGATTCCTCCTCCTGACGCGCGCCACGAGGAGCGTCCGCCGATTGCGCTGGGCGCGCTTCTGACGATCTTCCTGCTGTCCCTGGGCTGTTTGTGCGCGTTGGTATGGTTCGTCTTCAAGAGCAATTGAGGCCGCCGCGGCGCGAGAGACTGAACCTGAAAACGGCTGATGAAGGGCCCTAAGAATGACCAACTGATTCAAATCAAAATGGGTTGCAAAGATTGAGGAATTCACCATTTGGGTGAGGTGCGGAGCAGTTCAAAACCCGAATTTGAGAAGGAGCCGAACAAGCAATATTCTCAACCGCGGAATTTTGCAGGGGCTAAAGCCCGGCTTTCTAATCAGCCCATTGCGGCACGGCTGAAGCCGTGCCCTGGTTACAAAGCGCCAACATTCAGAGGTTCTCAAATCTGACATTGAACCTAGATGAAGGCTTCTCAACTGCTGTTTATAGGCTGAATGCAATCGTCAGCATCCGCGCGTCCGGCTCCGCGGTATTTCACCCAAGATCCGAACACATTGCAAGCTAGAGGATTTTTCCTGCAGGTGCAGAGTGCAGCGCGGACCAGGAGGTCCACGCCACAGCCGACCAGGAGGTTGATTATATGACAG
>CAYVGW010000098.1:0-15963 GCA_964450895.1 uncultured Occallatibacter sp.
GAAAGAAGTTGAAAATGAAAAGGTTCTTGTGTGGCCTGGTAGTTGCTTGCGTGTTTTTGGCCTCATCAACCGTGCTGTCCGCCGGAAAATTGGATAAGGCAGGAAGGGCATGGCTTGATGCGCATAACGATGCTCCTGAAATCAATGTGGATGGAACATGGGATTCAGATGCATTCGGTGATATTCATCTTGCTCAGGAAACCGGTAATCGAAATGTTTCAGGAGTTGGGGGTGGATACGAATTGACAGGTGTAGTGAGTGGCAGACATTTGTATCTGCTTTTTGCTTCCGGTCAAACGGTAGAGTATTGTGCTGTTCTGAACGCCGGCAGCGGCAACTCGATGACCGGAAGCTACTCGAATCGAGTTACTCGTTTAAGGTTTGGAACCGGTCTCTGTGAATCATCCGGTAGACCAATCTTCATCAGCAGGAAATGAAAGGAGCCATCATGCGGTGGTATCACTATCTTGCGTACTTCTTCGGCGGCGCGTTTCTGGCTAACTGCCTGCCCCATCTCGGCAACGGAATCTCCGGCCATGCCTTTCAAAGCCCCTTTGCCTCGCCGCCGGGAGAAGGTTTGTCCTCCGCGACGGTCAACGTGCTGTGGGGACTTTTCAATCTGGCCATCGCCTACCTGCTCGTCTGCCGCGTGGGCCGCTTTGATCTGCGCAAGAACGAGCATGTTCTTCTCCTCGGCGCGGGCATTCTGGCCATGTCGCTGATGCTCGCCCACGCCTTTGGGCGCTTTCACGGCGGGTCCTAGTTGTGTAGCGCCGGCATCCCATAGGGGCAGCGCCTCGTCGCCGCACCCGGAAATGTCGGATGGGTCCACCCGCGCCGCTTTTCCGTCTAACAAAAAGTGATGTAAAGACACGATGAAATCATCGCCTTGCGCGGAGCCTGAATCCCCCGTGGGATCTTCGGCACTGCAGCGGTGATTTACCCTTAGAACAGACCCTGATCGCATGGCTGGATGCAGTACATGCCAAGCGGGAGCTGATTTTTTTTGATTGGTGGGCGAATGCGCGTTGGTTCTTGTCTTCTTTCTGCAACTTTTTTCGCTGGGATAGCACTCCTGGCCTCCCCCCTTTGCGCCCCCGCGCAGCAGACCAGCTCTTCCGTGAGCGCAACCGGCTTTGCGCAGCTCCCGGATGCGCCTCGTCCGCAGACTGAAATTGCTTTTGCCGAGCCTGCTCCGCCCCCCGCCGCGCAGGACTCTTCCAGTTCCCAAAGCACCGCGCAGCAGCCGGCGCCCGAAAAAAGCCAGCACGAAAAGGCTGAAGAGCAGATCAAAGAACAGGAAAAGCAGCGGACCGTCGGCGTCATTCCTGCCTTCAACGTCTCTTACCGCAGCGACGCCGTCTCCATGACCGCTGGACAGAAGATTCGCCTTTCCTTGCGCTCCTCCACCGATCCCGTCGCCTTCGCCACGGCTTTTGTCGTGGCCGGCTACCACGAGGCGATGCACGATGACGTCGGTTTTCCCTGGGGGGTCAAGGGCCTTGGCGAGCGCTCCGGTGCGGCTTATCTGGACGCCTTCAATGGCAGCCTGATCGGCAATGGCATCCTGCCTTCCATCCTCCACCAGGATCCGCGCTACTTCCGCCTGGGTCACGGAACCATCAAGCACCGGCTCCTCTACTCCCTGGCCACCAACGTCATCTGCAAGCATGACAACACCGGCAAGTGGGAGCCGAATTACTCCAACGTGGCGGGCAACATCATTTCCGGCGCCATCTCCAATCTCTACTATCCGGCAAGCGACTCAGGCATTGGCGAAACCTTCACCAACGGATTCATCGTGACCGCTGAAGGTGGTTTCGGTTCCATCTTTCAGGAATTCTGGCCGGACGTCTCGCGCAAGCTCTTCCACAAAGACCCCACCCACGGCCTCGATGCGCAGGCCCGCGCCGCCGGCAAGGCCAAAAAAGACGCCGCCAAGGACGACGCGCCAAGCCAGAAATAACCAGCAGGCGCGATCCCAGACGGTGTAGCGCCAGCCTCACAAAAGGTGCAGCGCCGGTCTCCAGACCGGCCAGGGCAATTGCATTTGAACTTCGCCTAACGCTCATCTTTGTCGCGATACTCATGCAGGCGGCTTATCGGAGGGAGCAGGGGCATTTATGCCCCTGAAGCGAGGCTTGGGCAGTCTGGCCTTTAGGCCCGGGGCTGAAGCCATATGGTTTCAGGCGTAAATTCAGGGCATAAATGCCCCTGCTCCCTCCAAATGATTTCAAATGCAATTCCCATGCCAGACCGGCTGTAGCGTGGACCTCCCGGTCCACGCATATATCTATATAAAATCCTGAAATGAAAGAGATGCTGTAAACTTTTGCCCCGGAGGGGTGACGTGAAAATAGCCCCGGATGGAGTGCAGCGGAACCCGGGGTATCTTTGCCAATAAAGATGACGCCCATGGGGGCGCAGCGAAATTTTTTCGTGAAGGAAGAGTTGCCTTTGCAGATTATTTCCTTCCCTTGGTTCACAATCGTCTTATTGATCCGGCCTGAAAGGATTGCGATATAAAAATTCTGTCATCCTGAGCGACCGAAGCGTAGCGAAGGGAGTCGAAGGACCCGCGGTTGCTTTGCGGCGGTAATCTCGCATTGCATTCGTGCCGGATCAATAGGTGAAGAGACTGCTTCCTCGGAAGGCCAGTGCGGCAATTCCTAAAACGCCAACAAGCACCTCCATCTCCGCAACCACCCGTTGGATACCCCCCTCCCCCCCCCTATTTACTGTGAAACTGTGAATCTGTGAAGCTTCTACCGGAAAACGTCTCCATTCGTATATAAATGATCTCAATAGGATAAAGGAGGGTTGAATGAAGTGGAGAACCATGAGAGTGCAAAAGCGCACGAAGATTTCCAGCAAACTCCGTAATTTTTTCCTCGCAGTGTTATTGGTTGCAATCTGCGAGGCCTCGCCCAGCGCACGCGCTGAATCCGCAGCCGAGAACGGCGCGGGAGCCTTCGTCACAGGAAATTACCGCAATCTTTTCGAGGAAGACGGCCACTCGAAGAAAGAGATTCGCGCCAAGATCGACACGGCTTTTCAGCAGCTCTTCCACGGCGATCCGCAGACGCAATCCGTGGTCTTTGCCGCCGGCAGCAACGCCAACGGCCCGTTGATGTACCTTACCGACTGGAACAACCACGACGTGCGCACCGAGGGGATGTCGTATGGAATGATGATCTCCGTCCAGTTGGGCAAGAAGGCCGAGTTCGACGCGCTCTGGAACTGGGCGATGACCTACATGTACATCAGCGATCCCAAGCATCCGTCGTATGGCTACTTCTCCTGGTCATGCAAGACCGACGGAACGCCCAACGAGGAGACGCCCGCGCCCGACGGAGAAGAGTACTTCGCCATGGCGCTGCTCTTTGCCGGCAACCGCTGGCCGGGAGGGCACGGCATCTACGACTATCACGCCGAGGCGCTGAAGTTGCTCAGCGCGATGCGCCACCGCGCGGTGATCACCGGGCCGACCAAGTTTGGGCCGCGCACCGTGGGCGCCGAGGTGAGCGAGGAGAACGGCATGATTCTCTTTGTGCCGGGAAAGATGCCGCATCCGTTTACCGATCCGTCCTATCATTTGCCGGCTTTCTATGAACTATGGTCGCGTTGGGGGCCGGCCGAGGATCGCGCCTTCTGGGCACATGCCGCCGAGGTCAGCCGCGCATTTTTTGTGAAAACGACGAATTCCCAGACCGGCCTTGCGCCCGACTACGCCAACTTTGACGGCACGCCCTGCAAGATGCCGTTTTCCGCCAATTCAAGCAACTTCGCCTACGACGCATGGCGCACGGCCAGCAACTGGAGCGTGGATTGGTCGTGGTGGCGCAAAGCCCCCGCCGAGCAGCAGTTGAGCGACCGCATTCAGAGCTTCTTCCTCTCGCAAGGCATCGATACTTACGGCCCGGTCTATACGCTGGACGGCCAGCCAACCTCCCCAAGAAAGGGTTCGACGCATGAGGATCATGCACCCGGCCTGATCGGAACCAACGCCGTTGCCGGCCTGGCCGCCACCGACAAGGCCCGCGCGAAAAAGTTCACCGAAGCGTTGTGGAATACGCCGGTCCCTTCCGGCCAGAGCCGCTACTACGATGGAATGCTCTACTTGATGAGCTTTATGCATTTGAGCGGCGAGTACCGCATCTGGGCGCCAAAGTAGCGCGCCAAGGACAGCAACTTGTATCAAAGCAATTTGTAGCGCCGGCCTCCTGGCCGGCTGTGGCGTGGACCTCCCGGTCCACGCCGCACTCTATCCCAACAGGGAAAAAGCTCTCAGCTTTCATCGCAGTCGCTCAAGAAACAGCGGCGCGTTCGGGAATCTCCGAACGCGCCACCTCAACCAGTTGCTCATTGCCGGTTATGGGTAGATGCCGCGCAACTTCACCGCTTCGGCCACGCGCCCAATGCCCAGCATATTGGCCGCGATGCGCATCGGTACCTTGCGCTCCAGATGAATCTTCAGCACATCGGCGAAGGCTGTCTTCATCACCCGTTCCAGGCGGTTGTAGATGTCCTGCGCGTCCCAGAAGAGATGCTGCTCATCCTGCACCCACTCGAAGTAGGAGACGGTCACTCCGCCCGCGTTGCACAGAATGTCGGGAATCACGAAGACTCCCTTGCCTTCGAGGATTCGGTCCGCCGCCGGGGTAATCGGTCCGTTGGCTGCCTCGGCGATGATCTTGGCGCGCACGGCAGTCGCATTGCCGGAGTGAAGCGCGTTCTCCAGCGCCGCCGGAACCAGGATCTCGCATTCCACAGCCAGCAACTCAGCCGGCGTAATGGCCTCGCTGCCCGCGAAGCCCGCCACGCGCCCCGTGGACTCCTTGTGCGCAATCAGCTCCGGAACATTCAATCCATCTTTGTTGTAGACGCAACCGGTCGAATCGCTGACCGCAATCACTTTGGCCCCGGCCTTATGCAGCAGCTCTGCCGCAATCGAGCCGGCGTTGCCAAAGCCCTGCACCACCACCGTCGCTCCCTTCATGGGGATATTCAGATGCGTGCAGGCGTGCTCCAGGGTGTAAAAGACGCCGCGCCCGGTCGCTTCGTTGCGTCCCAGCGATCCGCCCAGGCTGATGGGTTTTCCGGTCACCACACCGGGAATCGGATAGCCCTTGGTCATCGAGTAGGTGTCCATGATCCACGCCATGGTCTGCGAATTCGTGTACACATCCGGCGCGGGTATATCCTGCTCCGGACCGATCAAGGGAAGGACGGCGCTGGTGTAGCGCCGCGTCATGCGCTCCAGTTCGTGCGGCGACATATTTTTGGGATCGCAGGTAATGCCGCCCTTGGCGCCGCCGAAGGGAATGTTCACCACCGCGCACTTCCAGGTCATCCACGTGGCCAAGGCCTTCACCTCGTCCAGCGTGACTTGAGGGTGAAAGCGAATGCCGCCCTTGGCCGGCCCGCGCACCATGCTGTGCTGCACACGGTAGCCCTCAAAGCGGTGAATCTGCCCGTTATCCATGCGCACCGGCACAGAGACCGTGAGAATCCGCTCGGGATATTTGATCATCTCCCGAACATCGTTGTTGAGCCCTAATTCGTTGGCCGCCGCATCGAAATTCTCCAGCGCAACGTCATAGGAGTTGTCTACTGCTTTCATTTCGAGCATCGTCTTTCCTCCTTGGCCGGCCAGCTCACCAGGCGCTTTGGACAGGATCAACGGCTCAACCGTTCTGCGCGGCAGAGCATCGGTTCTGCTCGTACTGCATGCGCGCTTGGCAGGCCGGCCGAAGCCGGTTCCTGCAACTTCGCATGGCATAAATCCTGGGTGCCCCACCCTCGCCGCGTTCTTGTTTTTGCGGCTAGGGTGGGATTCCATTCACCTAACAAGAAACAACCAGTAGCGCCGGTCTCCAGACCGGCTGTCGTGTGGGCGTCCTCGCCCACACCTGTTTCATCTCTCGTGAATCGGCAAAGCTGGTGGGAGACTCAACAGCACCCGGAGAAATGCTCTTAGACAAGCGCCTCTCTGGCCAGCTCGCGGCCCCGCTGAAGCGCGCGCCGGTTCACCTCCGCCCAGCGCGGATTTTTCACCAGCCTACCCAGCGCCGCGTCTACATGCACATCGCGCAAAACTCCGGTGATCTCCAGCAGCGCGCCCAGCATCACCATATTGCTCGCGCGTTGATTGCCCAGCTCATTGGCGATCTCCGTGAAGGGCCGCGCCAGAACGCGCACATTTTCCTGTGCGCAGTCGGCAGGGAATTCGTCGCCGTTGTAGATAATCCATCCCCCCGCCGCCACGCTCTTTACAAACTTCCGCAGCGATGGCTCATTCATCGCCACCAGCAGATTGGGATGGGTCACCATCGGCGAGTCGATCACCTCGCGCGTGATGCGCACATGGCAGTTGGATGTGCCTGACCGCATCTCCGGCCCGTAGGACGGCAGCCAGGAGACCTCCAGCCCTGCATCAAGCCCGGCCTCGGCCAGCACCTCGCCGAGCAGCAGAACGCCTTGCCCGCCAAAGCCCGCCACGCGCACACGCAGATCCACCTCCGCCGTTTCTTCGAGTTCCAGCGGATGGCCTTCGGGCAAATCCTCGTCGGCCACGCCGAGAATGCGCGGAAGATCTTCAAGCGCCGGAGCGGCCTCCGGCAGCGCGCGCGGCTCGGCTTCTTTCGTGCGGTCGCGGAAGACGCCCAGCGGAAAGGTTTTTTCCATCACCTCGCGCACCCATTGCTGCGCCTGCACAGGCGTCATCTTGAAGAGCGTGGGGCAGGGCGAAAGCACTTCAATCAGCGAAAATCCCAGCCCGCGCGCCTGTGTCTCCACGGCCTTCTTGATGGCCCGCGCGGCCTGCATAATCTGCTTGGCGTCGCCCAGCCCCACGCGCTCGATGTAGACCGGCGCCTCCAGCGTGGCCAGCAACTCGCTGATGTGCAGCGGATAGCCTTCATTCGCCGCGCTTCTTCCCTTCGGCGAGGTCACGCTCTTCTGCCCCAGCAGCGTGGTCGGCGCGGTTTGCCCGCCGGTCATCGAGTAGATCGCGTTGTTGATGAAGATCACCGTGATTGGCTCGCCGCGATTGGCCGCATGAACAATCTCCGATAAGCCAATGGCCGCCAAGTCGCCATCGCCCTGATAGTCAATCACGATGCTCTCCGGCCTGCTGCGCTTCACGGCTGTCGAAACCGCCGGCGCGCGTCCGTGCGCGGCTGAGACGTTGCCCGTGTCGAAGTAGTTGTACGTAAAGACGCCGCAGCCCACGGGGCCAACCATGATTGTTCTGTCTTGAATGCCCAGATCGTCAATGGCCTTGGCCAGCATTTTGTGCGCCTGGCCGTGGCCGCATCCGGGGCAAAAGTGCGTCTGATGCAGCAAGTCTTCCTTGCGCCAATAGCTCTCGTAGAAGGCTTTGGCCTTGCTGTGCGTAACTTCGTATTCAGCAACCATCTCGCTAGACATTGGCCACACACTCCTCTTCCGGCTGCATCGCCGGCAAAACCTTCAGCGCCAGCTTGCGCACAAAGCCGAGCACTTCTTCGTGCGTGGGAACGTTGCCGCCCACGCGGCTATAAAACTCGACGGGCCGCGCGCCATTCAGCGCCAGCCGCACATCCTCCACCATCTGCCCGTTGCTCATTTCCACAGCCACAAAAACCTGCGCAGTCTTGGCCAGACGCTTGAGGTGCGGCTTGGGAAATGGAAAGAGGGTGATGGGCCGTAGCACGCCGACTTTCAGTCCCGTGGCGCGCGCCTCCGCTGCCACGGCCTTCAGAATGCGCCCCATGATTCCGTAGCCCACCAGCACAATCTCCGCATCCTCGGTGCGCCATTCTTCGGCGCGCGTTTCATGCTCTTCCGCGCGGCGATACTTCGCTTCCATGAGTCCTTGATGCGCCTCCATCTCATCGTTGCTCAGATGCAATGAGGCGATCAGATTGCCGCGCGACTCCGCCGTTCCCGTCACTGCATACGCGGGCGTCGTTGGTGCAACGGCGCTCTGCGCAAACTCCACCGGCTCCATCATCTGCCCGATGAATCCATCGGCCAGCAGCACCACCGGATTGCGATAGCGGTCGGCCAGCTCGAAGGCCAGCGCCGTCAGGTCGGCCATCTCCTGCACCGAATACGGCGCCAGCACAATCGTGCGATAGTTGCCGTGGCCGCCGCCCTTCACCACTTGGTTGTAGTCGCTCTGCTCGGCGGCAATGTTGCCCAGCCCCGGCCCGCCGCGCGTGATGTCGGCGATCACGCAAGGCAGCTCCGCGCCGGCCATGTAGCTGATCCCCTCCTGCATCAGGCTGATCCCCGGTCCGCTCGATGCGCTCATCGCCCGCACCCCCGCGCCGGCCGCGCCGTAGAGCATATTCATCGCCGCCACTTCGCTCTCCGCCTGCACAAAGACGCCGCCCGCCTGCGGCACATACAGCGCCGCGGCCTCGGCAATCTCGCTGGCCGGCGTGATCGGATAGCCATAAAACCCGCGGCAGCCGGCCAGAATCGCGCTGCGGACAATCGCTTCATTTCCCTTCATCAGTTGCTTGCGCATACGCTTGCTCCCACGGCGGCTGCTTCAGCGCCGCGTTCTTGTTTCACCAGCCGGGAAACCGTAATCGCGCCCGGCTCCGGGCAGACCATAAAGCAGATTCCGCATCCTGTGCAGCCTGATCCTTTGTACGCCGCCGTGCGATAGCCGTAGTGATTCAATCGCTCGCCCATTTCGATTGCCTTCGGCGGACAGGCCTCTATGCAAAGGCCGCAGCCCTTGCACTCATCCACATCCACCTGCAACTTGCCCCGATCTTTCTTCTCTGCATTCACCATTACATTCCTCTCCACTTCCATGACCGCGAATCGCATGAATGTAGCAATTACATGAATGTAGCGCCGGTCTCCAGACCGGCTGTCGTGCGGGCGTCCCCGCCCGCACTTGTCCATGATTCATTACCAATTCATGTGGTCTAACACGATCCATTTATTCCTAAATCCTGCACTGCCGCTGCCTTCCGCTCCATGTAATGCGAGCGCACCGCGAAATCCTCCAACTCCGCTCTGAACCGCGGATCGGCAATTCCGATCAGCGCCTCAGCCCGCTCGCGCAGCGTCTTGCCGTGCAAGTATGCGATGCCGTACTCGGTTACCACATAATGCACATCCGCGCGCGATGTCACCACGCCCGCACCCGGCTCCAGCATCGGCACAATCCGCGAAACCGTGCCGCCCTTGGCCGTCGCGGGCAGCGCGATAATCGGCACTCCGCCCTTGGAGCGCGCCGCCCCGCGGATGAAATCCACCTGCCCGCCAAAGCCGCTGAAGGGCTTGGTCCCCAGCGAATCCGCGCAGACCTGCCCCGTCATATCCACCTGCAGCGCCGAGTTGATGGCCACCATCTTGTCGTTCTTCGCCACCACAAACGGATTGTTCGTATAGCTGATCGGCTGAAATTCAAAGCTCGGATTGTGATTGATGTAATCGAAGAGCCGCTGCGAACCCAGCACGAACGAAAGCACCACCTTGCCGCGATGCAGTGTCTTGCGCTCGCCGGTCAGAACGCCCGCTTCCATCAAATCAATCACGCCATCCGAAACCATTTCGGTGTGAATGCCCAGATCGCGCTTCTCTCCCAGGAAGGAAAGCACCGCGTCGGGAATCCCGCCGATCCCGGTCTGAATTGTCGCTCCATCGGGAATCAGCGAGGCCACATTCTCTCCCACCCGCCGCTGCACCTCGGTGAATGGCTCCGGATGCGACTCCAGCAGTTGGCGCGATGTCTCCACAATCGCCGAAAGATGGCTCACATGAAACGACGTGTCGCCATGCGTGCGCGGCATCCGCTCATTCACCTCGGCAATCACCGTCTTCGAGGCGCGCGCCGCATTCAGCGTGCAGTCCACCGTCGTCCCCAGGGTCACGAATCCGCGCTCATCCGGCGGAGAAACCTGCATCAGCGTCACATTCAGCGGCAGAGCGCCGCTGGTAAACAAGCCTTCAATCTCGCTCAGGAAAATGGGCGTGTAATCGGCGCGCCCCGCGGCCACCGCCTCGCGCACATTGTCGCCCAAAAACAATCCGCGATGACGAAAGATTCCCTTGTACTCCGGCTTGGTGTAGACCGCCTCGCCCAGCGTCTTCATGTGAACGATTTCCACATCGCGCAACTCGGAAGAGCGCCCGACCAGCGCATCCAGCAGCACGGCAGGCGTGCCGCAGCCGGACTGAACCCATACACGCTCGCCGGAACGGACCATGGCCAACGCTTGCGCGCCATCCATGCACTTGCTTCGATACTCGTCGCGCCAGTTCATCTCCAGACGCCTCCGTTATGCTCTCGCGTTGACATTGGCGCTTTGCTGGCCTTTACAAACTCTCATCCCCAAAACCCAAACTATTCTCATCTTCGCAGAGACGCCGGGCTGTGACGCGCGTCACCGCAGGCGCCAGACATGGTGCGCCAATGCCGAAAATGTAGCGCCGGCCTCCCGCCGGCTGTCGCGTGGACCTTCCGGTCCACGCCGCACACTCCAATAATAGGAAAAGCTCGGGGTGCCCACCCTCGCCGTCCTGAGCGAAGCCGAAGGATCTGCGTTTCACTATTTTGCGGCTAGGGTGGGAGGCCTGGAACTCGCCGGTTTCGTGGAATGTAATCATTGTAAGCGATGCCGATTTGCATTCCACGGATGCAGGATCAATAATTGCGCTCGAATGAGTTCCCGCATCCATCCCGTTACGGACCACCGTGTGGATCGCGCCTCATGGGCCGCCCATGCGGCTCTGCTGCTGATCGGCTTCAGCGCCGTCATCGGCCAGATCGTGTTGATGCGCGAGATCTTCTCCGCCTACAACGGCTGTGAATCTTCACTGGGAATCGCGCTGGCCGCATGGCTCTTCTGGACTGCCGTGGGCAGCTTTCTTTCCAACTCATTCACAAGTAGCGCGTTCACAAGTAGCGCCGGCCTCCCGGCCGGCTGTCGCGTGGACCTCCCGGTCCACGCCGCACTCCACACAAACAGAAAAATCTCTACAAACACCCCGCGCCGCATCGCCGCCGCGCTCGAATGCCTGCTCGGCATGAGCCTGCCGCTGGCCATCTGGACTCTGCGCGCAAGCAAGAGCCTCTTTCAAACCCTCCCCGGCGAACTGGTTGGCCCGCTTCCGGTCCTGCTTGCATCGCTCGCCTGCCTGAGCCTCTTCTGCATCTTTTCCGGCGCGCTCTTTGTCGCCGCTGCACGCATGATTTGCGTTGAATCCAATCTCGACACGAGCAAGGCCGCCAGTACGGCTTACCTGCTGGAAGCGGCTGGCGCCGCCGCAGGCGGAATCCTCGCTAGCCTCATTCTTCTGCGCTTTCTATCACCCTTTCAGATCGCGGCCATCGTGCTCGCCATGAATCTGCTGATGGCCTGCATTCTCCTGCTGCGCATGAATCGCAAGCAGCTCGCAACAGCGATCACTGCCGCTGCATTGCTCACAGTATTTCTTCTCATTGCAGTTGCGCCAAGCACCGAAGAACATTCACGAGCCAGCCTCTGGCGCGGCCTTCATCTACTCGCCTCGCGCGACTCCATCTATGGCAACCTCACCGTAATCGAGACCGGCGAAATCCGCAGCCTCTACGAAAACGGCCTCATCCTTGCCAACGCGCCGGATGAAAGCGCTGCTGAGGAATCGGTTCACTATGCGCTTCTGGAGCATCCCGCGCCCAAGCGCATTCTGCTTATCGGCGGCGGCGCACTTGGCAGCGTTGCCCAAACCCTTCGCCATCCCTCCATCGAGCGCATCGATCTGATTGAGCTGAACCCCGCCGTACTGCGCATGGCGAATGAATTCCTGCCCGCGAGCGCCGCGCCTCATGACCCGCGCGTCCATCTGCACTACGGCGATGGACGCGCATTTCTCCGCGAAACGCACGAAACTTACGATGTAATCATTGTAAATATACCCGATCCGCAAACCGCGCAGTTGAATCGCTTTTACACTGTCGAGTTCTTCCGCTCCGCTCGCGGTCATCTTGCGCCGGATGGCCTGCTCGCGCTCACGCTGCACTCCTCGGAAGAGACGATCAGCCCCGATCTCGCCGCCTTCCTGCGCTGCATCCAGCGCACGCTCGATGAGGTCTTTCCCTCGGTCGTTGCAATCCCCGGAGAGACCATTCACTTCTTCGCCGCAATTCGCCCGGGCCTGCTCACGGACGATCTTCAAACGCTGATTGCACGCCTGCGCGAGCGCAATCTGCGCACAAAATACGTGAGCCAGTACTTCATTCCCTATCGCATGATGCCCGACCGCATGGAGCAAGTGCGCGACCTCTTGCAGCCGCTCGCCACAACGCCCGTCAATCGCGACTTCTCGCCCATCGCCTACTACTTCAACACGGTTCTATGGGGCGCGCAGTTCAAGCCCGTCTACGCCGCTTGGCTGCGCTCTGCCGGTCGTGCTTCGTTCTCGAAAATTCTCGGCGGCACACTCCTCATTCTGTTGGCCATCGCCGCGCTTCTCGGTTTTGCGCCCGCCCGTCAGCAGCGCGCCCGTGCCGCCGCCGCCTGCTCGATGGCCGCAACCGGATTCACGCTAATCGCGCTGGAGATCATTCTGCTGCTCGCCTTTCAATCGATCTACGGCTACCTCTATCACCAGATCGCCATTCTGATCGCTCTCTTCATGGCCGGTATCGCGGTGGGAAGCTGGTTCGGCCTGCGGCATACTCGCGGCACGAATCCCGCTTGCGGAAAAGTGGCCGCAACGCAATTGCTTCTCGCGCTTTCCGCGCCGGCGCTGATGCTGATGGTCAGCTTCACGGCGACGTTCTCCGCGACGGCGGCGAATTGGTTGGTCGCGCAGTGCCTCTATCCCGTGCTGCCCGCGCTCTGCGGCGTTCTGGGCGGCTGCCTCTTCCCGCTGGCGACGCAACTCTATAGTTCCGGCAATCGGCTGAGCCTCGGCTTTCTCTACGCCGTCGATCTGCTGGGCGGCTGCGCCGGCGCTCTCCTGCTGAGCGGCTACCTAATCCCGGTCTTCGGCTTCTGGCGGACCGCTTGGCTCACGGCGGCGGTGAATCTGGCCCCTCTTTCGATGGCTCTCTGGCTCTCGTTTCCGCGCAGGGCGGAGGCCTGATAGAAGTTCTTTGCCTAGAAGCATTCTTAACACCATTCACCACGTGCCGGAAAAATAAATCTCTGGAAAACCATAGCCGGGGAAGGCGAATTCTGAAAAATAACATTTTCAATAAAGTTTTCAGAATCTTTACCGATAATTTAGGAAAGAGAGCCTAGGCTATGAAGTAGCAGGACAAGAGACGGATGTGCCGAGCCCGGCGAATGTGTTCGCCGTCCCCCAGCGGATGGTTCCGGGGCTTGGGACCGTCTCCAGTCTGCCCTTCAGCGGCTCTCCGCCGCGAGCCAGATCCGCAACCACGGCGGCGCTCGAATTCGGGGAGTAGCGAAAGATCGAGACCAGCGGCCGGCCCCTAAAAGGCCGGCCTCTGGTCTCGATTTCTTTTTGGCGGAAGCAGCTTAGAACCGCTTCCGCGCTCTAAAAATCTGTTGGTAACCCAGGCGGCCGAGGCCGCCTTTTTCTTTGCGAGGAGCATTCCGCATGAATCCCATTTCGAATATCTGGACAAGCCCCAAAACCTCAATCGCAGGGCTGCTGATTGCCATCGTCACCATTGCCCGTGTGCTTTCGCAGCAGGGCATCACGCTGGGCGCGGCCGGCAGCGGCACCGTAATCACGCTGGTCAGCGGCCTGGCCACGGCGCTTTTGGGTCTGCTGGCCCGCGATCCGGCGAACTCCGCGAACGCCGCGAACTCCGCCAGCTCCGCTTCTTCCAACTCCACCACCAAGCTGGGCGTCTGGGCGCTGATCGCCCTGCTTTTGCCCTTTACATCCGGCTGTTCGGGCATCAGTGTGGCGCAGAATATCGTCAACTGGACGCCCACGCTACAAAGCGCTGTAGCCACCCTGGACGCGACAGCCGCTTTGTTGGATCCTGCCGCCGCGCCCATCTTCAACGCGGCCACGGCGGGCTTTGACGCCGCCTCCAATACGCTGGTAGCCCAGGCCAAGGCATATCTGGCCAATCCCAATGCCGGCGTGCTGGCCCAACTGCAAATCGCCGTCGTCACCTTTCAGCAGCAGGTGAACGCCTCTCTGCTCCAGGCGGCCAAAATCACCAACCCCGCCAGCCAGCAGAAAGCTCTTGCCGACATCAACGTGGTTGCAACGGCGGTCAATGCGATTCTGGCGCTGGTCAACTCCATCTCCAGCAAGGCCGCCGTGGCGCGCATGGCCCAGCAATCGACGATCAAGCTGGCCTCGGTCCGGCCGCTGCTGGATGAGGGCAAGGCCGCCGATTTGATCGCCTGCCACTACGGCGAGCCGCTCGAAGCGGCGCGGATGCAGATGCGTTCCGTGGAAGCGAGCGCCCTCCAAGCCGGTTTCTGAGCGCAAATCAGGCCAATGGACGTGTAGATGCCGAGAAACTTGCGCGGTGGTGAACGGTCAAAGCCCTTCCAGCACATCGGCCGCCAACTGCCGCGCGAACTCCCGCGCAAGCCGCTCGACTGCCGCGGGACTCTCCTCAAAGAAGCTGGGCAGGTTGGTGGTCGATTGATATTGCTGGCGGTAAATATAATTTTTGTTCTCGTACAGCACCGCGCCGTCCCGTCCGGTCAGCGTCACCGAGACCACTATCGTAATCACAAAGCTGGAAGACTGCTGCGTCGAAGCATTGTACGTTAGCGGCGCAACCGTCTCCTGCAAAATCGTCCCATGCAGCACGGCGTCCGCGTCCGAATTCTCGTTGGGCGTCACGCGCATCCGCGTCCGCGTGGCAAACTCGCGCAGCACAGCTTGCGTCATCACCGTTTCAGTGTGGTAGGTCTCGGTCTTCGTGGCAAATTCCGGTACGGCCAGCGTCTTCACGTCCGGCGGCAGGTGCGTGGCCGCGCCCAGCGTGTGGTAGCCGCAGCCGGAGAGGGTCAAGACAAAAACAATCGTAGCCAGTACGAGCGCGCGCATACCTCATCTTACCGCGTCCTTACACCCAAGCCGTAACCAGCATCCCCAGCCTCACCGGCGAGAGCTTTAGCCCGTCGGCGCGCTCGTGGAAGTAGCGCGCATTGAGCTGCTCGTAGTCCAACTGCTCCATGCGCGTGAAGCGCGTCCCGCGCAGCTCCGCCGCCATCGTCTCCGGCGTAAAAAAAAGCCGGAAAGGCTCGCCCGCCGCCGCCACGCGGGCCGCCAGTCGCTCAAAGGCCACGCGCCCTGTTACGTTCAAGGTCTCCGGCGCAAGCGCATAATCGAAGCCTGCGCCGCTGCCCGCCGGCAACGCGGCAATCGTCCGCAGCGTCGCCCGAAAGGCCTCCAGCGTCAGGTACGGCGCCACGCCCATCCAGCCAAAGTACACCGGCTTTCGCGCGTCCAAGCCCGCCCGCGCCAAATCCTCCGCCAGCGTGTGGTGTTCCAGATCCAGCGCCGCAAAGGTCAAGTTCGACGGCGCGGCAATCCTCGCCCGTCCCAGCATCCGTCGCTTGGCCTTCTGCGACGCCGCCAGATCCACCTCCCAGACCCGCAGGGCAGGGAAGGGATTGCGATAAGCGAAGGTATCCATCCCCGCGCCCAGAACCACATACTGCGCCCCGCCCCGTGCCACAAATTCCGCCAGTTGCTCTTCTACATAGCGGCTGCGCACAGCCATATAAGCCCGCGCATCCCGCCCCACGGCGTGCATCGCGCGCTCCATCTTGGCCGGAAACTCCCCGCCCACGAGGCGCACGGCAATCGGATCGTCCAGCACCGGCGGCCGGTCCGCCAACTGATGCGCCGCCCGCCGGATCGCCACTCCCAGCGCCGTCCTGCTTGCCTTGCCCGTCTCCATAAACTTCAGTGTAGTTCTCCAGCCCCGTTGCGGGTGCCCCACATCTGCCCCAATATAGGGGTGCCCCCAGGGCAATTGCATTTGAACTTCGCCTAACGCTCATCTTTGTCGCGATACTC
>CAYVGW010000099.1:0-15862 GCA_964450895.1 uncultured Occallatibacter sp.
CGCCGCCGCCCGCGACGTGCAGGCCAGCATCAACGCGGCGCGCAGCCAGTTGCCCGCCTATCTGCCGCAGAATCCCAGCTATCGCAAGGCCAATCCCGCCGAAGCGCCCATCCTGATTCTCACCCTCACCTCGGATGTGATGCCCAAGCCGCAGATCTACGATCTGGCCAACTCCATCCTGGCGCAGAAGATCGCGCAGATCAACGGCGTAGGCCAGGTCTTCGTGGGCGGAAGCTCCAGCCCCTCGGTCCGCATTGAATTGAATCCCATGCAACTGGGCAGCAATGGCATAGGGCTGGAGGCGGTCCGCACCGCTCTCGCCGGCGCCAACGCCAATCGCCCCAAAGGCGCCTTTCAAGACGCCACTCACCGCTGGCAGATCAGCGACAACGATCAAATCTTCAAGGCAAGCGACTACGCGCCCATCATCGCCGGTTATAACAAGCAGACCGGCGCGCCCGTCCGCGTTGAAGACTTGGGCACGGTCGTCGACAGCGTCTCCGACATCCACACCGCTGGACTCTCAGGCATCAATCCCATCAAAGGCCCTCCAGGTCAGCTCAAAGACGCGATCCTGCTGGTCATCTTCAAAATTCCCGGCGCCAATGTCATCTCCACCGTGGACAGCGTGCTGGACGAGATGCCGCGCCTGCAGGCCGCCATCCCGCCCACCATTCATATCGACGTCGCCGTGGATCGTACCACCACCATCCGCTCCAGCGTGCGCGACGTCGAGCTATCGCTCCTCATCAGCGTCTGCCTGGTGGTGCTGGTCGTCTTCCTTTTCCTGCGCGAGGTCTGGGCCACCATTATCCCTTCCATCGCCGTGCCCCTTTCGCTGCTGGGCACCTTTGGCGTCATGTGGCTGCTCGGCTACACCATCGACAACCTTTCGCTGATGGCCCTCACCGTCGCCACCGGCTTCGTCGTCGATGACGCCATCGTGGTCATCGAAAACATCACCCGCTACCTGGAAATGGGGATGAAACCCTATGAGGCGGCAATGAAAGGCTCCAAAGAGATCGGTTTTACCGTCCTCTCCATGAGCCTCTCCTTGATTGCCGTCTTCATTCCCATCCTGCTGATGGGCGGCATCGTCGGCAAGCTCTTCCGCGAGTTCGCCGTCACCCTCTCGGTGGCCATCGCGGTCTCGCTGCTCGTCTCGCTCACCACCACACCCATGCTCTGCGCGCGCTTCCTCAAGCCGCGCGACGAGAGCCGCCACGGCTCCATCTACGCAATGAGCGAGCGCGCCTTCGATTGGCTGCACAATGAATACGCCGTCGGCCTGCGCTGGGTTCTGCGCCATCAGATTCTCATTCTCTGCGTGGTCTTCGCCACGGTCCTCCTCAATGGCTACCTCTTTTACATCGTGCCCAAAGGATTCTTCCCGCAGCAGGACACCGGGCGCCTGGGCGGCTCGACCCGCGCCGCCCAGGACATCAGCTTCGATGCGATGAAGGTCAAGCAGCAGCAACTCGCCCAGATGGTTCTGGACGATCCGGCCATTCAGTCCGTGACCGCTTTTGCCGGCGGAGGCCGCAACAGCAACAACGTCGGCTTCATGTTCATCGCCCTCAAGCCCCTCGACAAACGCCCCGGGCGCGTCTCGGCAGACAATGTGGTCAACCGCCTGCGCGGCAGGCTCAGCAGCGTCCCCGGCGCTACGCTCTTCCTCCAGGTACAGCAGGAGTTTCAGATCGGCGGGCGCGGCTCGGATTCGCAATACCAATACACGCTCTCCGATGAAAATCTGAATGAACTCAACACCTGGGCTCCGCAACTCCAAGCCCGCATGAGGGCCATGCCCGAGCTGCGCGACGTCTCCACCGACCAGCAGAATCAGGGCCTCGCCGCCAATCTGCTCATCGACCGCGACGCCGCCGCCCGCCTCGGCATCACCGTCTCGACCATCGATCAGGTTCTTTACGACGCCTTCGGGCAGCGCGAAGTCTCCACCATGTACACCGCGCTCAATCAGTACTTTGTGGTCATGGAGGTCGATCCCAAGTACCAGCTCAGCCCCGACTCGCTCAATGGCATCTTCGTCAAATCCACTACCGGCGCCATGGTCCCGCTCTCCGCCTTCGCCAAATTCCAGCAGCAGCGCACCCCGCTGGCCGTCAATCATCAGGGCCAGTACCCGGCCGTCACCCTCAGCTTCAACCTGGCCCCCAACTACGCCCTCGGCGACGCTGTTACCGCTCTGCAAAAGGTCCAGGTCGAGATGGGAATGCCCTCGACGATTCACCCCACCTTCCAGGGAACCGCCCAAGCCTTCCAAGACTCGCTCTCCAACGAGATTTGGCTCATCCTCGCCGCATTCACCGCCGTCTATATCGTCCTCGGCATTCTCTACGAGAGCCTCATCCATCCCTTGACCATCCTCTCCACCATCCCTCCGGCCGGCGTGGGCGCGATTCTGGCCCTGATGCTGATGGGCACCGAGCTGAGCATCATCGCGCTGATCGGCATCATCCTGCTGATCGGCATCGTCAAAAAGAACGCCATCATGATGATCGACTTCGCGCTGCAAGCCGAGCGCGAGCAGGGCCTGCCGCCCGTCGAGGCAATTTATCAAGCGTGTTTGCTGCGCTTCCGTCCCATCATGATGACCACCATGGCCGCCCTCTTCGGCGGACTCCCCCTGGCCATCGGCATGGGCGTCGGCTCCGAGCTGCGCAAGCCGCTGGGCATCACTATTGTCGGCGGACTGATCGTGTCGCAGATGCTTACATTGTTTACTACGCCGGTCGTCTACCTGGCCTTCGACCGCCTGCAGTGGCACGTGATGAAGCTGCACCGCATCGGCGCGGAACTGGAAGAAGCGCCCGGAGAGTGAGAAGCAGGGATTAGGGAACAGGGAACAGGGAACAGGGAATAGCGTAGCGCCGGTCTCCAGACCGGCTGTCGCGCGGACGTCCCCGTCCGCGCTCGGTTCTCAAATTTCCACGCCATTCACACGATTGTTCTGAATCTTCAAGAAAGGCTTACAAACAACCTACAGGCCGGTTATACTTTCTGCGTCGATTTTCAACGGAGAACGCATATGGAAAAGCTCGATCTGAAGAAGCAATGGAAGCCGCTCTACGATGCAAAAGCCGGCGTGATCGCCGCCGTGGAGGTTCCTCCGCTCACCTATCTGATGGTGGATGGCGAGGGCGATCCCAACACCGCGCAGAGCTTCTCCGAGGCCGTCGAGGCGCTCTACTCACTCTCCTACACGCTCAAATTCTCGCTCAAGAAAAGCCCCCGCGCCCTCGACTACGGCGTCATGCCGCTGGAAGGCCTGTGGTGGGCCGACGATCCGCGCGTCTTTCATGAGGCCGATAAATCCAAGTGGAAGTGGACGGCGATGATCGTGCAGCCGCAGTTCATCGCGCAGGCGGAGGTGGACGCGGCCTTCGCCGAGGTGCGCCGCAAGAAGAATCCCGCCGCCCTCGACCGCGTCCGCTTCGAGACGCTTACCGAAGGCCTCTCCGCGCAGGTGCTGCACATCGGCCCGTTTTCCGCCGAAGGCCCGGTCATTCAGCGCATGCACGATTTCATCCACGCCGCCGGCAAGCAACTCCACGGCAAGCACCATGAAATCTACCTCAGCGATCCCCGCCGCACCGCGCCGGAAAAGCTGAAAACCATCCTCCGCCAGCCGATGCGGTGAGCGCTTTACGGTTGAAATATCGCCAAACTAGCTATATTATCGATAATAGCTAGTTTTCGAGGTGCAAACAATGATTACCATGACCTCCGTTGAGGCGCAAAACGGCTTTGGGAAGCTGATGGATTTGGCGCAACGTGAAGCGGTTTCTATAACCCGGCATGGGCGTCCGGCTGTCTTTGTCGTCTCCCACGCGGATATGGAGGAGCTGCTGGCCATCCGGCGCAGGCGCAGGGAGGCCGTCGCCGATCTCGAAGCATGGCGGGTCCGGGCCGAGGCGAGTACCACTCCTGCACAGAAGGCCGCTGCTGCTGCGTTGACCGATGAGGAAGTGAACCGCATGGTGCATGAACTTCGGTGAGCCGCAATCTGCGCGTCGTGGTGGACACCAGTACGCTGGTGAGCGCGGCCCTGTACACGGGTTCCGTTCCTGACCTAGCTCTAACGAAGGTGATGGATTACTTTGACCTGTGCGCAAGCGCAGAAACGCTGGCCGAGTTAGAACAAGTGCTGGATCGCAGAAAGTTCGACCGCTATCGCGAACGGGACGCTCGCATCGCATTTGTCACGACGATACGGCGGCATTCTCATCTGTTTGCGGTCGATCTTGCGGACCTGTCTGCTGTTGATCCACCCTGCCGCGATCCCAAAGATAATCATTTTCTTGCCCTGGCGCAGGTTGCCGAGGCGGACCTGCTGATCAGCAGCGATACAGATCTGCTGATCTTGCATCCGTGGCGCGGGATTCCGATTGTGACGCCAGCGGATTTTCTGGCGCAATTGATCGAGTCATCCCAAGGATAAACACACGCCGAAAAATCCTCCCTTCCCGCAAATGACGCGGGAAGGATGGGCCACCCATTTCTTAAGGGTGCGCCACCCGTCGAGCAAATTTCCCTGAGGCAGCCGTTTTCGCTGTAAACTGAGATCGGATGGAGAGGAGAACTGCCGTGCGACCCTCCGAAGCATTGCCGCAGCATCGGGAGACGATCCGCCAGCTTGTCTTCCAGGCCGGCATGGCGAACCCGCGCATCTTTGGAAGCGTGGTGCGGGGCGAGGATCGGGAGGATAGCGACCTGGACATTCTGGTCGATCCCGCGCCCAAAACCAGCCTGCTGGACGTGGTCCATGTGCAACGATTGATCGAGGCGCTCGTACAAGTTAAGGTGGATCTTTTGACCCCTGGAGATTTGCCGCCCAAGTTCCGGGATCGCGTGGTTGCCGAGGCGCAGCCATTATGACAAAAGAGATCAACAAGGCTGATTTGCGCGCGCCGGATTACTGCGAGCATCTTCTTCAGGCCTGTGATCGAATTCTGCTGTACACATCCGGGATGACGCAGGATCAATTCCTGGCCGATTCGATGGTTCAGGACGCAGTGCTGCGCAATATTGAGATTCTTGGCGAAGCAACCCGGAATCTCATGGATTGCTTGCCTGATTTGCAATCCATCCATCCTCAAATTCCCTGGATGGATATGTACGCCATGCGAAATCGCGTTGCGCATGGTTATTTCTTCATTAATTTTGAGCTTGTGTGGGCAGTTACTGTGAAAGATATTCCAGAACTGCGGCAGAAGATTGCGAAGGTGCTCGGGGAACTGCAAGCGGAGGAGTAAGGATGGAAGAGCAAGTGCGACAACACGCGGAAAACCAAGCTGAGCCGGAGTTGCTTTATCACTATACAACCCTGGACGGGTTCCTCGGAATTATAAGGAACAGCGAATTGTGGGCTACTGATATACGATATTTAAACGATACATCAGAGTATCGTATGGCTCCTGGGCTTGCAGTCGACAAAATGTTTGAAGCAATGGATTTAGAAGGAGAAAACAAGGAATTAATAGATAGTTATACACCATTGATTGTTCAAACGGGAAAGCCTGTCTATGTTGCATCCTTCTCGGCTGAAATATCAGGTGATGACCTGAGTCAATGGAGAGCATATGGAGGTCAGCATTCCGGAATCTGCCTTGGATTCTCGCCCGATTATCTTAGGAAAACAGGTATGCAATTTTTGAATGAATCGAGTGATCCAGGGTGGGCAAAAACAAGTAAGTTTAATGATCCCTTGATCTATTGTGAGTACCTCGATGACAAGAACCCGGAAGACCAAAAGGTGATCTCTCCTAACATTAGGGACTTGGTGGATTATTCAAGAGAGAACGTGGCAATCGCAGCCATGGCGTTTGCAATGTATTCAGCGGGTCTGAAGCATAAAGGTTTTCATGCTGAAAAGGAATGGAGGCTTGTACTGGTCAGGGATTGCGAAACACCTACAAATCGGCTTAGCTTCCGAGGTTCAAAGTCCTTGATAATTCCTTACGTCGGTATCCCGCTAAAAATAAATGAAGGGCCTGTTACTATAGAGCGGGTTGTTCTGGGGCCGACGCCACATGAGGAGATGGCCAAAAAATCTGTAGAGATGGTTCTAAAGAGACACAATGTTACGTTCAGAGAAGTTGTGAATTCCAAAATCCCCTACCGCAACTGGTAAAACCACAAACCTTATGCCGGGAACCCCAGGTCCGGATTGTCGGACCAGGGAAACATCGAGCCTCAATCCGCCGGGATGCAGGGAAGTGTTTAGGCCTGGATTTTAACTCCGGCAATCGTTTGTAGCGCCGGTCTCCAGACCGGCTGTCGCGCGGGCGTCCTCGCCGGCGCTCCAAACCCACTTCCACCCCTTCAGCCCTGCTCGTTCGGGATTATTCACCACATACCGGACGGCACGCTCCAACTCGTCCCCATTGCGAATAAGCCGGTCATAATACTCCCGCTGCCAGAATGCGCCGCTGCACCCGATGATTTCGTTTGCCTTTCTGCCCGTATAGGACTTCCAGCCTAGCAGAACCTTGCCCAACTCCTGCCCCGGCAGCAACCGGCAAACAACATGTACGTGATTGGGCATTACGCACCAAGCCACAAGCCGATACCTCTTTCCCTGGCAAAATTGCAGAGCGTTGACCACCAGTTCGCCAATGCGTGGATCGCGCAGGAAACACCCACCCAAGCCGCGATCAAAATGCTCTTCCAGTTTTGCAGTGCTGCATTCGGCGACCAGCACCTCCTGGGACGGCGAAAGAGGAGCACCCACGCGCTTTGCCGCGATCAGAATGCGGTGACGCTCCGCTATCTTTTCCAGAACCTGCAGCGGCAGAGAGTCCGCCAAATGAAAGGTAAGAAAATACAGGCCCGCATCCTTTTCCCAATGAGGCAGGCGTCCGCGTTGCCGAATGTGAACTTCGCCGAACTGAGGTTGCAACGCACCCTGAACGATGGCAGCGGTTGCAGGCTGGGGAGCAGCGATTGGGTTGGCCATGACTGTGAATTTTACGCCTGATGGATGGGTGCGGGCGAGGACGCCCACACGACAGCCGGTCTGGAGACCGGCGCTACTTTCCAAACCACGGAAGACGCGCCTGTCAGACGAGTGCGGGCGAGGACGCCCGCACGACAGCCGGTCTGGAGACCGGCGCTACATTCCACATGGCACTACGCGTTCAACTGCTCCTGGAGCTTATTCAGCGTGCGGTGCAGATCCTTGTCGGCGCGGCGCTGCTCGTCGATCTTGGCGATGGAGTGCATCACCGTGGTATGGTGCTTGTTGCCGAACTGGCGGCCGATCTCCGGCAGGCTAGCCTCAGTCATCTGCTTGGCCAGGTACATGGCGATCTGCCGCGGCACCACCACGTTGCGCGAATTGTTCTTCTGCTTCAGATCCACGATCCTCATGCCGAAGTTCTCGCTCACCGCGCGCTGAATCGACTCGATGGTGATCTTGCGCACCTGCATGTCAATGAACTGCTTGAGGCATTGCTGCGTGGAGGCCAGGGTGATCTCCATGCGGTTCATCTGGCACCAGGCGATCAGCCGGGTCATGGCGCCTTCCAGCTCGCGCACATTGGTGCGCACATTCGACGCCACAAACATCGCCACGTCGATGGGCAGCGTCACCTGCTCGTTCTCCGCCTTCTTTTGCAGGATGGCGACCTTGGTCTCCAGATCGGGCGGCTGAATGTCGGCGATCAGGCCCCACTCGAAGCGCGAGCGCAAGCGGTCCTCGATCTCCGCCAGCTCCTTGGGCGGACGGTCGCTGGCGATGACGATCTGCTTCATGCTCTCGTGCAGCGCGTTGAAGGTGTGGAAGAACTCCTCTTGCGTGCGCTCCTTCTGGGCGATGAACTGAATGTCGTCCACCAGCAGCACGTCCACGGTGCGGAAGCGGTCGCGGAAGCTGGTCATGCGGTCGTTGCGCAGCGAGGTGATCATCTCGTTGGTAAACTTTTCCGCCGAGACGTAGCAGATGCTCGAAGACGGCTGGCGGCGCTTCACCTCGTGGCCGATGGCGTGCATCAGGTGGGTCTTGCCCATGCCCACGCCGCCGTAGAGGAAGAGCGGATTGTAGGCCTTGGAGGGCCGCTCGGCGACGGCCAGCGAGGCGGCGCGGGCGAACTGGTTGCCGTTGCCGATGACGAAGGCCTCGAAGGTGTAGCGCGGATTGAGCTGCGCCGCGGTGGACCAGTCAAAGCGCGCCTGCTCCGGCGTGCGGTGCGGCGTCTGCGGGGGGGCGCTGGGCGCGTGCGCGGGCACCGGCGCAAAGCCGCCGTCCTTGCGCACCGGCGGAACCGAGGGGTCCTCTTCGGCGGTCACAAAACAGACGTCGTCCAACTCCAGACCGTGCTGCTCGATCGCCTCCTGGATCAGATCACTATACCGGTCGCCCAAGTGCTGAAACTCCGGCGAAGGCACGCGCACATACAGAGTCCTGTTGGCTATATGACTGTAACGAGTAGGTTTAAACCACGTTTCGAATGACTGGCGAATGACCTTCATCTCCAACGCAGCGAGAATCTGGAGCCAGGGATTGATTGCCGGAGCGGGGGAAACTGCGAATGCCATCGTGCTGATCCTTGCCTGCGTCGTTTGTGAACTGCCCGCGCTGTTCATCCGTAAATTTATGACAAAATCTTCCCGGCGACGCAAAGCGCTGTGCTTTGTGCCCTTTTGCTGCTTACCGAGTGCCTGATTGCCGCTGTTCGGCCCCTGAATTCTGCCTCGGAGCCTGGGATAAAAGTTCGGTTTCGTGAGACGCTGGAAAACTTTCTGGAACGGTCCCAAGATTAGCACACTTGGGAGTGGTTGTAATAGCCCTTTCACAAAGGTTTTTTTCTGTCTCGATGAGTTGCACCAACTATGGTGAAACTCATCGCAATTGTTACCAGAGTTACAGCGAAAAGATTGCGGAAATCCACCTTTTTTGTAGTGAATTCCTTCATCGAATTTTACGCGCTTTCGCGCGCCGGCGCCACACCTGTTTTCCCTGGATTTTGTCCGGGCAAAGATCGCGCTGGATTCCTGCGCCCATCTGCGATACACTTAATACTTGCCGTCAAGGCGAAGATTCTTTCAGGAAACAGGAGCGCATTTCTATGCCCAAGCGCACATTTCAGCCCAATCGCCGCAAGCGCGTGAAGACACATGGCTTCCGCGCGCGCATGAAGACCAAGGCCGGCGCAGCCGTGCTCAGCCGCCGCCGCGCCATCGGGCGCAAACGTGTCGCCGTCAGCGCCGGATTCCGCGACTAATCCGCCCACCCTTTCGCCCCCGCTTTTCGTTGGAGCCGGAATGGATGAGTCCCTTAACCCTGTTCCGGCCAACACCTTCCGCGGCGTTGCCATGAAAATCCTTTCCATCACTGACGAACGCCCGCCTGCCCGGCACTCGCTCGCCGGTTTGCGCCTGCGCAAGCACGCCGACTACAGCCGAGCCTACGCCGCCGGCCGCAAGCGCCAATCCGCGTCGATGAGCTGGTTTCTGGCGCCGCAGTCGCCCGCCTATGCCGGCGCCCCGCTGCCCGAAGGCCCGCGTGTGGGCCTCACCGCCGGCAAAGTCCTCGGCAAGGCCCACGAGCGCAACCGCCTCAAACGTCGCATGAGAGAGGCGCTGCGCCGCCACACCGAGTTGCTCCCGACGGGCTGCGACCTGATCCTCCATCCCCGCCGCGCGGTCCTCAACCTCGATTTTGTGAAACTGGAGGCCGAGGTTGTGCGTATCCTAAATCAGGCTAAGACCGAGGCCGAGCGCATAGTGCAAGTTTTGCCGTAATTAACGTCCTTTGCTTTGAAAGGGCACAGCTTTAGCCGTGCCGCACAATCGCAATTGGAAGCCATGGCTTTAGCCTCGGAGGGAAGTTTTTCGTTCAATGCAATCCCTCAGGATTTCAACTGATTGCGGGGACACTCGGAGTTTCAATGATTTTGAGAAAAGACTTCCCTCAGGGGCTAAAGCCCAGCTTACTTCGGGCCGCTTACGGCACGACTGAAGTCGTGCCCTTTCAAAACACTAACGACCATCCATGCTGTGAAGACAACGTATGACCCGCATCCTGCTCGCTATCCTCGCCGCCTACCGCCGCTGGCTCTCCCCGGCGCTGCACGCGCTCTCGCCGGGCGGCGGCTGCAAATTCCTGCCCACCTGCTCGGAGTACGCCTCCCAAGCCATCGCCACGCACGGCCCGCTGAAGGGCGTCACCCTGGCCGCCTGGAGGCTCTTGCGCTGCCATCCCTTCACCCGCGGAGGCCTCGATCAGGTTCCCCCGCCTTCGCCGTTACGCCAAATTCACCACAAACCTTTACCATAGTAAGAGCGGCAGCCAGACGGCGCGCCCTCCAACGAATAGGAAGTTCACCTTGGCAGAAATCTCGAATCCCAATCTTCAGGGGCCCGGCTCCGGTCCCAGCGGCGGCGGCGGCAATAACAGCCTGACCCTCTTCGCCCTCCTCTTTCTCGTCGTCCTGCTCGGCTACCAGTTCTTTTTCAAGCCGCAGCAGCCCGTTGCGCCCCCGCCCGCCGCGCCTGCGGCAACGCAAAGACCAGGGGACGCCGGTCCAAATGCAGCGGCCCCTAGCTCAGGGCCCACGACGATCAGCCCCTCTTCCGCGAGTACGTCAGTCGTGCCGCAGGTGGCCGCTTCCACCGAGACCACCACCACCGTCGAGAACGCCAACTATCGCATCACCTTCACCAATCGCGGCGCGCAGGTCACCAGTTGGGTACTCAAGAACTACTACGACAGCGGCGGCAAGGCTGGCGGCAAGCTGCTCGATCTGGTCCAGCCCCAGGCCGCGGAAAAATTCGGCTACCCGCTCTCCCTCTTTACCTATGAACCGGCCCTCAACGACCAGTTGAACAAGGCGGCGCTCTATCAGCTTACGGTGACCGGCGCGCAGCCCACCGCCGGCGGCCATGTGGACGCGCCCGCCACCAGCGCCCTCACCTTCCGCTACGCCGCCAACGGCCTGGATGTGGTGAAGACCTTCCGCTTCGATGCGAGCTACGTCGTCGGCGTGGAGACCCAGGTCACGCGCAACGGCGCGCCTATTCGCGCGCTGGTTGCATGGCCCGCAGGCTTGGGCGACATGGAGGAGTTCCTTCCCAAATCCTCCACCCGCTCGCCGATCCGCACCTCAGCGAACTCCACCATCGCCTGGTCGCTCAATGGCAAGCAGAGCACCACGGATGCGCCCAAGGTCAGCAACAACAACACCGAGAACCTGCCCTACGACTACGACTCCGTCACCGACCTCTACTTCACCGCGACCTTTCTGCCGGACGTGCCTGAGCGTGCAACCGCCGTTACTCTGCACCACAGCATCGATCTACCGAGCAAACTGGAAGACCCCAACAGCGAAAAAACCCCGGCCCACGTCCTCGGCCTTGCCATGGGCGACACCAGCGGCATAACCAGCCTTCGCGTCTTTGCCGGACCCAAGTCGATGGACCTGCTTAAATCCATCCACGTCATCGGCGCCTCCGGCAAGCCCGACGGGCCTTCTCTGCAACCCCTCATTCAATTCGGCTGGCTCACTATCATCGCCAAGCCCCTCTATTACGCTTTACGCTTCTTGCGCAGCCTTCTCGGCACAGGCAGCGACACCTGGGGATGGGCGATCATCATCTTCACCGCGGCCTTCACCATGCTCATGCTGCCCACCCGCTACATGATGCTGAAGTCCTCGCTGAAGATGATGCGCATTCAGCATAAAGTGGACGCCATCAAGAAAAAGTACGCCAATCTCAAGGCCACCGACCCCAAAAAGGCCGACATGAACGCCGAGATGATGGAACTGTACAAGGTCGAGGGCGTGAATATGTACGGCAGTTGCCTGCCCATGCTGGTGCAGATGCCGCTCTTCATTGCCTACTATCAGGTACTGCGCAATGCAGCAGAACTGCGTCAGGCCCACTGGTTCTGGCTCAAAGATCTGTCCATCGCCGACCCGCATTACATCTTGCCGGGCATCATCATCATCTCCATGTTCGTGACACAGATCATTACTCCCACGCCGGGAATGGACCAGTCTCAGCGCCGCATGATGGCCTTTATGATGCCGGTGATGATGGGCTTTTTCTTTGCCAACCTTGCCTCCGGTTTAGCGCTCTATATGACCACCAGCAACGTCATCAATATGGCCCTGCAGATCGCCATCAACAACTCTCACATTGGCAAGGAGATGAGCGCCATCGCCGCCAAGCGCGCCGCCAAGAAGGCCGGCAGCTCCAGCCCCGTTACCCTCAAGGGCAAGCGCTAGCGTTTTCTCTTTACGTTTCAACCAAGCTGGGCGCCCCAGGTCCGGATTTTCGGACCTGGGAACCACGAACCAAAATCCCTCCCGTTCCATATAAAACCAAACAAAAAACTGTCATCCTGAGCGACCGGAGCGAAGCGAAGGGAGTCGAAGGATCTGCGTTTGTTTTTCCTGGCAGCGCATTTTTCCTGTTTGTGTGAGTGTGGCGTGGACCAGGAGGTCCACGTGACAGCCGGCCTGGAGGCCGGCGCTACACGCTCTTTTTTGCAAGATGAGTCCGTAGTGGCAAAATAGTCCTATGCCGCCCTCCGATCAAGATTCCGCACTCCCCATCGTCCTCTCCGCCACCCAAGCCCGCGTCCTCGGCGCGCTGATCGAAAAGGAAGTCACCACCCCGGAGTATTATCCGCTCTCGCTGAACGCGCTGCTCAACGCCTGTAACCAGCGCTCGAACCGCGAGCCGGTGATGAATCTGGACGAGGAAGCCGTCCGCATGGCTCTGCATCGGCTGGACGACCTGAAGCTGGCTGGCCGCTCTCGCTCCTCGGACGGCCGCGTGGCCAAGTACGAGCATTGGCTGGGCGAGGCCTTCAACTTCAGCCGCGCGGAGACGGCGCTGGTCTGCGTTCTGCTGCTTCGCGGCCCGCAGACTCCCGGCGAACTGCGCGGGCGCACCGAACGCATGCACGCCTTCGAGGAGCTGACCGACGTCCTGGCCGGCCTGCAAAAGCTGATGGAGCGCACCCCGCCGCTGGCCGCCGTGCTGCCCCGCCAACCAGGAACCAAGGAATCGCGCTACATGCACCTGCTCTCCGGCGGCGCTGAATCGCTCGCAGCGGCTTACGCCGCCGAGCCGGGCGAGCTTGTCTATGCCCGCCACGAGTCTCGCTACGAGGCCCGCCGCGAGGCCGCTCCCTCCGCCGAGCAAGACCCGGTCCAAAATGCCCTCCACGAAGACCGCATCACCCGCCTGGAGGCCACCATCGTCGAACTGCGCCAGGAGATGGCCGCCCTTCGAGCCAAGATCGACGACATCTTCGGCGACGGTTAGCTTGTAGTTTTATTGGCGCTAATAGTTGGCAGATGGCTCACATCTCAATCTGCCACCAAGGCTGGGCGCCCCAGGGTCTGCATCTTCAGACCTTGGAATCCATGAACACGGCCAGCGGCGACTGCCGTACTACCGTTGATCGTTCAGCGTCAGCGTGATTTTGCGCAGGTCGCCGCCAGCGGAGGAGATGACGATCTCTCCACTGGCTTTCTTGCAGATGCTCTTGAACTTTTCGCCCCACTCGACCAGCACCAGCGCGTCGGGCGTGAGCAGCTCATCCAAACCCAGCGTCTCCAACTGCCGCTCGCCCTCCAGCCGATAGACATCCAGATGATAGAGCTTGACGGGCTGGCCGTCGCGCGAGCCTTGGTACTCGTGCAGCAGGTTGAAGGTGGGGCTGGTCACTTCGTCCGGCTCGGCGGCATCCAGGGCCTGCGCAATGCCTTTGACCAGGGTGGTTTTGCCGGTGCCCAGATCGCCGCGCAGCAGCAGCAGTTGCGGCGGCGTGAGCAGGCGGCCCAGCGCGCGGCCTACCTCGATGGTCTCCGCGCCGCTCCGGGTTGAAAACTCGCGCGACATGGCGGCTGTTGCGGCGTTGCTCATCGGGCATCCTCGCGGGCTGAACCTTTCATCGGCAACCCCTGCAACCAAAGATAACCGCTGAGACCATCCAATCCAAAATCAAAAATCCGCGTGCGAAAAGCCCGCGCCAGATGCGCCAGGCTGTCGGTGGCCAGCAGCGTATGCTCATCAGCCTGCCGAACGGCCAGATCAGCGGCCAATCCATGCAGATAGACCGCTGCCTCGACCGCCCGCGGCACATCGCCGGGATACTGCGCCAGCAGCCCGGCCAGCAGCCCGGTGAGCAGATCGCCGCTGCCGCCCTTGGCCATGCCAGGATTGCCGCTGGTGTTTACAGCGACCGTGCCGCCGGGGTGGGCGATGAGTGTGCGCGCCCCCTTGAGCACTAGCGTGACCCCGATACGCTGCGCAAAGCCACGCGCTAGCTCCAGCCGGTTGGCCTGCACCTCGGTAACGGTCAGGCCTGCCAGCCGGGCCATCTCGCCCGGATGCGGCGTCAGCACCAGCGTCCGCCCCTCGGCCAGCTTGGCCAGCAGCCCCGGCTTGGCGGCCAGAATGTTCAGCGCATCCGCATCAATCACCGTGGGCAGTTGCGTGGCCGACAGCAGACACGTGGTGAACTCGACCGTTTCCGCGCTCTGCCCCAAGCCGGGGCCGATGGCCAGAACGCTCTTGCCCGTCATCAGCGCGGCCAACTGCTCCGCTGCGAGGTTGCCCGCCGCGATGCAGCCCGCCGGGTTGGCAGCCAGAGGGAAGCTCATCAGCTCCGGCGCGACAGCCGCCAGCAGCGGCAGCGCGGGCAGTGGAACCGCCGCCGTGACCAGCCCCGCTCCCGACCGCAGCGCGGCCAGCGCGGCCATGGACGGCGCGCCGGACTTGCCAACCGAGCCTCCTACGATCAGCACGTGGCCGAAGTTGCCTTTGTTGGCGGCAACAGGGCGCGGCGCCTGCGCCAGAGCCAGCGACGAGCCGGCCCAGCGCACGCCCAGCGCGGAGACGATCGCCTCCGGCGGCGAGCCGATGGGCGCAACGACGACCGGCTGATCCCAGCGGCGGGTCAAGTGCCCAAAGACGTGGGCCGGCTTGGGCGCGGTGAAGGTGATGACCGCGTCGGCAGGGAAGACCGCGCCGCTTGGCGTTGCCACGGTCAGGTCAGCCGGCCAGCCGGAGGGCAAGTCCACCGCCAGGATCGGCGCGCGGCTGGCCTTGATCCACTCCAGCGCGGCAGCGGCCAGACCCTTCAGCGGCGGCTTGAAGCCCGTGCCGACAACGGCGTCCAAGATCAGATCTGTGTCGAGCGCGACGGCGTCTGAAAGCAGATCTTCGGGGCTTTCGATGACGTGGATCAGCCCGTGGCGCGAATTGCCCAACTCACGCCATGCCGATGCCGCGTCGCCGGTCAGGCTGTGGGGCGCGCCCAGCAGCAGCGTAGTCACTTGCACACCGGCGGAAGCCAGCAGCCGCGCGGCCATCAGGCCATCGCCGCCGTTATTGCCGCGCCCGCACAGCACCGTCACCCGCCGCGCCTGCGGAAACTGCTGGCGCGCGAAGGCGGCGACCGCGGCTCCCGCCGCGCGCATCAACTCTAACGAAGGCACATGGAAGCGCTCGCTGGTCACTTGGTCGCAGGTTTGCATCTCGGCGGCAGAAAGAACTTGCATGGAAACCATGGTAGACGATTTCGGAGCTTGCTCCTCCGGCATAAAGTCGCTTCCTTTCAAAACCGATCATTCTCAACCCTCCAAATCCCAATGCGTCTGCCCTGTGGGTAACCCGGCCGGCCCTGCACATCCTGCCCCTTTTGCCTTAGACTGGTCAGATGGAAGAATTCAGCCGCATTCAACGCCTGCCGCCTTACGTTTTCAACATTACCGGAGAGATGAAGGCCTCGGCTCGCCGCCGGGGCGTGGACATCATCGACTTCGGCATGGGCAACCCGGACGGGGCCACGCCCAAGCACATCGTGGACAAGCTGGTGGAG